>NZ_JBFUKU010000154.1:0-13272 GCF_056400685.1 Pseudomonas sp. P5_A12
CGCACGAACAGCGCGACGCCAAGGTAGTCTTCCAGTTGCTTGATCTGGCGACTGACTGCGCCTTGAGTGACGTTCAGGCCTAGCGCCGCCTGGCTGAAACTGCGATGGCGCGCGACCTCTTCGAAAACGCGCAGCATATTGAGCGAGGGCAGTTGACGCATCGAAGGTGGGCTCCGTACCGGCCTCCGGTGTTGCGTCGGGCCGGGTTATTGTTTTGGTGGCGGTCTCTGTGGTGCCTATCTGACTATTTGCCATGGGCTGATGCAAGTGTTGATTCGGCTGACGCCTTCGCGAGCAAGCTCGGCTCCTACAAGAACGCGCTAAACCCTGTAGGAGCCGAGCTTGCTCGCGATGACTTTCTTAAGGACGCTAGAAATACCGGATCAGAAGTAATACCCGACGTTCATATACACCTGATTCTCCCACTGATCACTCCCGCCAGCCCCCAGGCTCTGGGTATAGCTGCTACCCCCGATATACGGATCGTTCTTGCCAAACAACCACTCCGTGGCGACCCACAATTTATTCACTGAAAACGAGCTGCCCACGATCATCCGTTCAGAGGTCTTGAACCCGCTTTTGGATTTGTCGAAGGCGCTGTAATTGGCGTACACCTTGACCCCGCTGACCTGATCGAACAGGTATTTGCCCGCCACGTCGTAACTGAGGTCTGCCACATACAAGTTGCCGCGACTGGCGACGTTGTACGTGCCGTCATAACCACCAAAGGTGACCAGTTCATCGGTGCCGGGGTTGCGCGGCGACATCTCTTGTCGCGCGGCCTGCAACTGCACGCCCCACGGGCCGTTTTTGCCCAGGTAATGCACGGCCGCGGCGTTGCGCCGGCCGTTGTCATCGGTGTCCTGGTTTTGAAGGGACGAGGTGAGGCCGGAGAGGCCGACTTCCGATTTCCACGGTCCCAGATCCAGGGCCTTGGCCACCCGCAGCGCTACGGCGTGGCGTTCCTGGTTGTTGCTGCCGTCGGTGACGTAACTGTCGGCGTCGGAGACAACGCTGGAGTAAGTAGCGCCGTTGCTGGTGCCTTTGCCTTGCCACGCCGGGCGCAGGTAGTAACCGGTCTGGATGTTCCAGTCGCCGATTTGCTGGATGTACTTGGCGCCGACTTCTGACAGGTCTTCCACGCCGATGACGTTACCCAGGGTTTCGAAGAAGGTGCTGCCAAAATACGGCTGCAAACCGAAAGGCACCTGATTGAGGCCGACCTGGAGCTGTTGGTCCGGGTTGAACTTGTAGCCGATCCAGGCCGTCTCCGCGAATTGCACGTCACCGACTTTGTCGGTGTATTGATACGGGTAGGCCCGACCGTAAAAACGGTACTTGGCCGAACCGATCCAGGAGTCGGAGTTGTACTTGGCCGAGAGGAAGGCCGTGTCGAAATTTAGTTTCTGAATGTCACGGTCTGGGTCGTGGACAAGCGTTTGAAAGTCCATGGCCTTGAGGGATTGCGCATTGTCGATACGTCGATATTTCCTAACGTGACGTCCGGTAATACCCAGGCGGCGGTGTTGATGGTGGCAGAGAAGGGTGCGGATCTGTTTTGCAGGACGCCTGATTTCGTCGCCTCTGTGTATCAAAAGTGAATTTCCGCCAAGACTGCTGCTCATAATTGATAGACAGCGGATTCAGCGCGCGAAAATCATGAGTGTATTCAGGGAGTGGCAAAATCATGGGGCCAGTATCGACGGCGGGCACGAACGTTTCTGGCGGGTTGATTCTTGTGGTCGAAGACGACCCGTTGATCCTGGAATTTCTCTGTGAAATACTCCAGGAAGAAGGGTTCGTGGTTCAGCCACACACCAGCGCGGATGCTGCTTCAGTGTACCTGGAGCAGCACTCGGGCAACGTCCGTCTGTTGCTCACCGATATCACCATGCCGGGCAAACTCAACGGTGCCGACCTGGCCAATGATTTTGGCGACCGCTGGCCAGACAAGCCGATCATGATCATGTCCGGTTTCGAAACCCCACAAAGCTCCGGTGTCAGGCATTCAGTCTCGTTCATTAAAAAGCCGTGGGCGCTCGGCCAATTGCTGGACTGCGTCGAAGGCGCCTTGAAGTCCAAGCCCGTCAGCTGAAACGTCATTGCGTCGCTTGAATCCATCTCGCAAGTAAATGCTACATTGCTCGGCACACCCGCCCGGCCCTTGCGAGAGGAAGCTCATCCTTGTCTGCACAACCATCCGTTTTCAACAGCCCTTACCGCGCGTTCCTGTTCGATATGGACGGCACTGTACTCAGTTCCATTGCCGCCGCCGAGCGGATCTGGACGATCTGGGCCTTGCGCCACGGGCTGGATGTCGCGTCTTTCTTGCCTACCATTCATGGCGTCCGTGCCATCGACACGGTCAATCGCCAGGGTCTGCCGGGCCTGGATGCTGAAGCTGAAGCGGCGTGGATTACCGAGGCGGAAATCGAGGACGTGGAAGGCGTTGTCGAGATTCGTGGTGCGACGGCTTTCCTTGGGTCCTTGCCGGCCGGTCAGTGGGCAATCGTGACATCCGCACCCAGATCATTGGCCTTGCGCCGGATGGCGGCGGCAGGGATTCCCGAACCTGATGTGATGGTGACGGCGGAAGATGTCAGCGCCGGTAAACCGGATCCTGCAGGGTATCGGCTGGCGGCGAAACGGCTGGGTGTCGAGGTAACGGATTGTCTGATTTTCGAAGATGCCACGGCGGGGATACTGGCGGCTGAAGCGGCAGGGGCGGACTTGGTGATCATCACCGAGACGCATGAGCGTCCGATTCAGGCGGCGCATGCGACGTTGGCCGACTATCAGTCAGTGACCATATCCGTGGAGCCCAACCACTATCTCCACCTGAAGCAAATCTAATTGTGGGAGCGAGCCTGTTCGCGAAAGCGGTGTGTCAGTCGACATGAATGTTGAATGTTAAGCCGCCTTCGCGARCAGGCTCGCTCCCACAGTTGATCGGGGGTGTGGTTAATAAATACCGGGAATCAGCCGCCAGGTGTTGGCGCAATAACTGTCATATTCACTACCAAACTGCGTTCTCAATAATGCTTCTTCAGCGTGAATCCGCGCAATCAACGGGATCACCATCAACGCCGTCAGCAACAGCCCGATACCCGAACGAAACGCCAGCGCCCAACCCACGGCAATCACCAACATTCCCAAGTAGCTGGGGTTACGCAGGCGCCGGTAAATTCCGTCAGTGACCAGCCTGTGCCCCGGCTGAATCGCCACCAACCCGCTGAAGCGCTTGCCCAGCACAAACACCGGCCACAAGCGTAGCGCGCCGCCGGCGATGAACAGCAACGCGCCGATCCAGCGCAGGCCCTCACCGCCGAACGTGCAGAAATCGATTCGGTCGGTGTAGGCGGGCAGGAACCCACTGAGTAATCCAATCACCCCGAACGCCGGAAGCACCCAGCGATTGGCCCGGTCTTCACGCTCGCCGGAACTCAGATTGACCTCGGTGAACAGCGAAGCCACGGTCATCACCAAGGTCGCCAAGGCAATCACCACCAGCGACGCATGCGCAAAATACGCCGCAAACCCGCCCATCCCCCACACCGCAAGACCGAGGTAGGCGAGGGTGCCGACGATGGCGAAAAACGCCAGTTTGGGCGAGATTTTCATGATCACCTCGTGAGGTGCAATGGCCCTTTTCAGTTTAGAGGCCCAGTGCTGCTCACACGTTCAACTCGGACCGGGCATTGCGCCGAATCACCTGCGGCGGTTGGCCGAATGCCCTAAGGAAGGCTTCGCGCATGCGGCGACGGTCGGTGAAACCGGCCTCGGCGGCAATCTGATCGAGGCTCAAGCGCCCACGTTCGAGCATCTGCCGTGCCACCTCCAATCGCAGATTTTCGATGGCCTTGGCCGGCGTCTGCCCGGTCTCGGCGCGGAAGCTGCGGCTGAATTGGCGTGGGCTCAGACGTGCCACGTCTGCCAGTTGCTCCACCGACAGCGGCGAGGCCAGGTGTTCCCGGGCATAGCCAAGAACAGTCTGAATACGGTCGGATTTTGGCGCCAGCTCCAGCAACGCTGAATGCTGGGACTGGCCGCCCGCACGCCGCTGATACATCACCAGTTTCTGCGCGACGGAACGCGTCAATTCGGTGCCGTGATCCTTCTCGACCATGGCCAGCGCCAGGTCGATACCGGCAGTCATGCCGGCCGAGGTCCAGATCGAGCCGTCAACCACGTAGATGCGGTCTTCTTCCACTTTGATCGATGGGAATCGCGCTTGCAGCTCCCGCGCGTAAGCCCAGTGCGTGGTGGCCCGCCGCCCATCGAGCAGACCCGCTTGGGCCAACACGAACGCCCCGGAACAAATCGACGCCATCCGTCGTGCGGTGTTCACGCTGCTACGCAGGTAGGTCAGTACGCCTTCGGGCGCCTGTTCGATGATGACATCGCCGCCGACCACAATGACGGTATCGAAAACCCGTTCACCGAACGGTTGGGTACCGACACTTAAACCACCGGAGGCGCGCAATGTGCTGCCGTCTTCTGAAATCACACTGACGTCATACAGCGACTCACCGGCGCTGAAGTTGGCGTACTCGAACACCGACATGGCGGCCAGCGCCATGGACTGGAAACCCTCGAATACTACAAATGCCACGGCACTCATCGCTGGACCCTCAAAAGGACATGTCCTTAAAACGTACTTTAAACGTCATTTGAGACGGGTGTAAGAGGTTTTATAACGGTTCACACCGGCGAACTGTTCGCCTCACCGTGAAGGAAACTCAACATGGCACTCTCATCCAAAGGCACCGCACTGATCACTGGCGCTTCTTCGGGCATCGGCGCGGTATATGCCGACCGCCTGGCCCGGCAAGGTTACGACCTGATTCTAGTCGCCCGCAGTCAGGCCAAACTGAACGCACTGGCGAACCACCTGAGTAACGAAACGGGGCGCGCGGTGGAAGTGGTCGCCGCCGATTTGAAAGTCAAAGCCGATGTGCTGCGGGTCGAGGAGATTCTGCGTAACGACGCCAGCATCACCTTGCTGGTTAATAACGCCGGTGTGGGCGCTGTCATGCCGCTGCTAGGCAGCCCGGTCGATGAGATGGAAGACATGATCACCCTCAACGTCACCGCGCTGATGCGTCTGGCGTATGCGGTGGTGCCAGGTTTCGTCGCGCGCGGCACCGGCACCGTGATCAACATTTCGTCGATTGTTGCTTTTGCCCCGGAAGTCCTCAACGGCGTGTACGGCGGGACCAAGGCCTTTGTGCTGGGCCTGAGCCAGTCGATGCACCACGAACTGGCGGATAAAGGCATTCGTGTCCAGGCGGTACTGCCCGGTGCAACGGCGACCGATTTCTGGAGCGAAGCCGGCAACCCGGTGGAAAACCTGCCGCAAGAAATCGTGATGTCGGCGCAAGAGATGGTCGACGCGGCGTTGGTGGGCTTGGCGAAGGGCGAAGTGGTAACCGTTCCGAGCCTGCACGACGGCGAACAGTGGGACCGTTACGAAGCCCAGCGTCAGACCCTTTCCGGGTTGTTCGGCAACTCCAGTGCCGCCCCGCGCTATCGCTAAAACGGGGGCCGAGGGCAGGGTGAACTAAACTTGGAGAAGAGCCGTTCACCTTTGGACACTCGCGATGCTGCACATCAAAACGCCGTTGATCCTGCACGTTGGCCTGTCGACGCCGACCCGACGGATCTGGCTCAAGATGGAAAACCTGCAACCCAGTGGTTCGTTCAAGCTGCGTGGCATGGGGCTTCTGTGCAGTCAGGCCAAGGCGCAGGGAAAACGCCGAGTCGTCTGTCCGTCGGGCGGCAATGCCGGTTTTGCTACCGCCATTGCCGCCGCCCGCCTGGGGCTGAGCGCCTGCATTGTGGTGCCGCACACAACGCCTGAGACGACCCGTGCCAGGATCCGGAAAACCGGTGCCGAGGTGATTGTCCACGGTAAGGTCTGGGACGAAGCCAATCAACGGGCAAGAGAACTCTCGCAGGACGCGGACACTGAATACGTGCCGGCCTTCGATCACCCGGTGTTGTGGGAGGGGCACAGCACGCTGGTGGATGAAGTCCTGGAAGTGTGTCCTCAAGTGGATGTGATGGTCACGTCGGTGGGCGGCGGCGGACTGCTGGCGGGCATCCTCACGGGGTTGCTTCGCCATGGCCGAACGGACTGCCGGATCATCGCCTGCGAAACCGAAGGCGCTGCGTCTTTTGCGGCCGCCGTGGAAGCCGGGCATCCCGTCAGGTTGCCGCGCATCGACACCGTGGCGACCTCGCTGGGCGCGGCGCAAGTCGCAGCGTGGCCGGTGCAGCACATTCTCGACTTTCCTTACCAGTGCGTGGTGCTCAGCGATGAGGACGCAATCATGGGCGTGGTACGTTTCGCCAGAGACATGCGTCAGTTGGTCGAGCCGGCCTGCGGAGTTTCATTGGCGGTAGCGTATCTGGATCATCGAGCCATAGCCGATGCGCACGACGTGGTGATCGTGGTGTGTGGCGGGGTGAGTGTCAGCGCGCAATTGGTCGCCGGGTGGGCGCGCCTATCCGGTAAGCGAGCGAAGTAGGGCTGGAAACGCTATCCATGTGTCACAAGCCCCAGCGCTATTTTTCGGCCTTCACTGGCCGGCAGCATTGCCTTCCTGCACCAGGATGGCCTGGGCCAGGTCTTCGTCGCTGGCGTTGAGGCCAGGATTGTCCTGACGAATTTTTTTCAACACCGACTCCAGATAAACCCCGCGAATTGCACCGCCACTGGCAACGAAGCTCGAGGCGTCATCCTTCGCGGGAATTACTAGCTTCTTATCTTTGAACGTCGAGTACAGCGAGGCTGAGACCCCGGCGGAAGTGGCAACATCTTTCGCATCCACATCGGCCATAGCCGAACCGATGGGTAAACACAGCATCAGGGAGGAGATAATAATCAGTCGGCGCATGACGGTGTCCTCTGAAAGCGTGAAGCAAATAGGAAGTACCTCTCTTAGTTTAGGAGGTGTGGCGATCGCCAGGAGTTCCGTATCGCCGCAATATCGTTCAAAACCGCAGTGTGCTGCAGCGCCGGCCGAGCCTGCGCTGCTGCGTTCGACCGGGCAGAATCTGTTGTTGGATGGTGGCAGTTATCCCGGTACGTTTTGATGGAGCATCCGGCGTGAAAGGAGTACAGGGCAGGTGAGCGTCAATATCGAATGCGTGGTGATCGGAGCCGGCGTGGTCGGGCTGGCGGTTGCCAGGGCGCTGGCCCGGAGCGGGCGCGAAGTGATCCTGATCGAAGCCGGTGAGGGGATCGGCACGGGCGTCAGTTCGCGCAATTCAGAAGTGATCCACGCCGGCATCTATTACCCGAGCGGCAGTCTGAAAGCGCAATTGTGCGTGGAGGGCAAGCAACGCCTCTACGCCTTTTGCGCTGAGCGCGGCGTTGGTTATCGGCGCCTGGGCAAGCTGATTGTGGCCACCGATGATACCCAGTGCGCGGCTTTGCAGACGTTGCTGGAGCAGGGGCGGCGCAATGGCGTCGATGATTTGCAATGGCTGGATGCGATGCAAGCCCAAGCGCTTGAGCCGGCACTGTCCTGCATCGCTGCGCTCTGGTCACCTTCCACCGGAATCGTTGATTCCCATGCATTGATGCTGGCGCTTCAGGCCGACGCTGAAGCTTCGGGCGCTACGGTTGCGATGCATACACCGCTGGCGTCCGCACGCTGCACCGGGCAAGGATTCGAATTGCACATAGGCGGTGCGCAGCCGATGACCTTGAGTTGCCGCGAGTTGATTAACTGCGCCGGATTGTCCGCGCCTGAGGTGGCGAGCCGGATTGAAGGCTTGCCGTCGCAGCACGTGCCAACGGCCCGCTTATGTAAAGGCAGCTATTTCAGCTTCAGCGGCCGGGCGCCGTTCCGGCATCTGGTGTATCCGGCGCCGGAAAGTGCCGGTTTGGGTGTGCACATGACCTTCGATCTGGGCGGTCAGGCGCGTTTCGGGCCGGACGTCGAGTGGGTTGACCATATCGACTACCGCGTCGACCCACGCCGGTCCGAAGGTTTTTACGAGGCCATTCGACGTTACTGGCCCGGTCTGCCCGATAACAGCTTGCAACCCGCCTACAGCGGTATCCGCCCGAAAATCACTGGCCCGACTGAACCGGCCGCCGACTTCACTATCAGCGGCCCGGCAGAGCATGGCGTACCGGGGCTGGTAAACCTGTTCGGCATTGAATCACCGGGCCTGACCAGTTGCCTGGCACTGGCCGATCGGGTGGTGGATCGTCTTTCCCCCAAATCAGTCGACGACGCAATCCCGTAGCAGCTGCCGAGCACCGCGAGGCTGCGTCCGGCTGCGAAGCAGTCGTAAACCCTGCACACGCGGCCTTTCTGAAACACCGCGTCGCCTGATTTCACGACTGCTTCGCAGCCGGACGCAGCCTCGCGGTGCTCGRCAGCTGCTACACGGCGACTACACAGGTCGCGTCGTGAAGGTGCCGGTTATCAGCGTTAGCGATGCAACCCGCTGAGCGGGCTATGCTTTGCAATGCGCCCCATCACCATGGGAGACCTATGATGATCAACGTACGCACTGCCCGCATGCTTGCCGATTACAAGAACTGGGCTGACCAGCGCCTCTTCGACAGCCTGGCCGCATTGCCGGCGGGGGAGGTCAGTAAAGAGCGCGTGTCGGTGTTCAAAAACATGATCGGCACCCTGAACCACATCTACATGGTGGACTGCATCTGGCAAGCTCACCTCGAAGGCCGAGGACACGGCTTCAAAACCTCCCATGATCTGTTGCATGCCGACCTTGGCGAACTGCGCATGGCACAACGGGAGATCGATCACTGGTACTGCGACTGGAGCGAACGGCAGACCGAGGCGTCGCTGGATAAACCCGTCGAATTCACGTTTGTCTCAGGCGATAGCGGCACCATGAGCGCCGGCGCGATACTGATGCACGTGGTCAACCACGCCAGCTACCACCGTGGCTGGGTGGTCCAGATGTACTTCGAAATACCGGCCATGCCACCGGTCACGGACTTGCCGGTGTACCTGCGCGAGACCCAACCCACAGCGTTCACGTCGCCGCCTGCGCTGGCATTGGAGCCGACATGTGGTGTGCAATTTTCGAACGCAACCAGCGTTCTGCCGGATCGTTATCGTTGACGCCGTTCCAGACCATGGACAGTTCGGACAGCACAATGTCAAACGGCGGATCGTCGGCACGCAACTGGCTGCTGCCTTCGATCAAGGCACACGCGGCGTAATCCGGCACCGAGGCCAACATGTCGGTGCCGGCCAACAAGGCGCGCAACCCGGCGAACTGCGGCACCGCCAACACCACCCGTCGCGAACGACCGATACGCGCCAGGTCATTGTCGATGGCCCCGGTCAAGTCCCCGGAAAACGACACCAACGCATGCGGCCGGTCGCAGAACTCGTCCAGCGTCAGGGGCCCGGGGCGGTCATCGCCGCGCAAAATCTTCACACTCAAGTCGCGCAACTTCTTGCGCTTGGCGTTGGCCGGCAGCTCCGTCGTGTAACTGATTCCGACAGAAATCTCGCCGCTGGCGAGCATCGATGACATCAGCAAAAAATTCACCCGCCGCACCACCACCACAACGTTCTGCGCCTCTTCGCGAATCTGCTTGAGCAGCGGCGGAAACAGGCCGAACTCGGCGTCGTCGGACAGGCCGATGCGAAACACATCACGGCTGGTGGCCGGGTCGAAATCCTTGGCCCGACTGACCGCACCGGAAATCGTGTCCATCGCCGGTTGCAACTCCTGGAGGATCGCCAATGCGCGCTGGGTTGGTTCCAGTGTGCGACCGTTACGCACCAGCAGCGGGTCGTCGAACAAATCGCGCAACTTCGCCAGCGAGGCACTGACGGCGGGCTGGCCGAGGAACAGCTTCTCCCCAGCGCGGGTCAGGTTTTTCTCGAACATCAGGGTTTCGAAAATCACCAACAGGTTCATGTCCACGCGGCGCAGGTCGTTGCGGTTCATTGGGGGAGGCTCGCAGGGTTTTTTGGGTCTGTTCAGTAAAGCATCAAACCTGAATAGGTCATTAAACGGCGATGTTTAACACACATCTCCAGATACTCTCTGAGGCTACACAACCTTGCGCCGTTGCCCACGACTGCGCCAGAATCCGCCGGCTTGTGCGCCTTGGGCCTGGACTTTATCGTTTCCGGGTCGCTGCCAATTCAGCGACCGGATTTGACCGTCCGATTCAATCAAGGCGTATCAGTGCTCAAGAAAAGTTTCAGGCTTTTTGCGGTGGCTGTGCGCGGGACACCTTCGGGTGTGCCGGATACCTTGATTTCCGGTCGGTCAACCCGCGTACAGCTGCCACCTTGATTCGTTTGACCGCGGACGGTGGCGGCGCCACTAATCAAGGAGCTTCACCATGTTCAAGATCACACCCAACCCGCCAGAAACCGACACCGACGACGTTTCCCCCCTACGAATCCACCGATTCCAAAAAACTCAACGACGCCGCCGACCGCGCCCTGGATTACTACCTCAAACCGGTCATTCCCAAAGACACGCCACGCAAGCCCAGCACGATCTACTTCGTTGGACCCGATACCGATAACGAAACCCTGCTGGTCAACGCCTGTGAGACGTTGGCGTCGGCAAGTGTGATGTTGAGCGACTTCACGGGGCAGCTGAACGGCCCGCCACGCCATACCGTGCTCGGCATTCAGCATTCCGTCATGTTGGGGGAGCTGGCGCTGAACAGGATGCTGGATAGTTTTGATCCGCAGTCATAGCGAAATATCTATGCTGAACACTTGTCTGCGGGGGAGAAATGAGAAACGGCCCAATAAGGGCCGTTTATGTTGGGGCTATGCACGCAACCCTCAAGCTGTGTGAGCGGGTCCTGGTTCCGCCAGCGATTTCAGCAGTGCCTGCGTTGATTATGCCTTGACAAGATATCCTTTTTTTCCAGGTTCGAAGGTTATCTTTTTTTCCTCGTTTGGCGCTATTTTAAGCTCGGTGGCAAGTTCGGAAAGCTTGGTGAGAATGTTGGAGAGATCATTTTCGCTGGTGGAAGTCATTTCGAGGAAATGTTGTCTTGTATCGGCGTCTGTCAGTAGCTCCACGACGTTATTAAAAAAATTATCGAGTGTTCCAGAGTCTGATGGAATAATTGAATTGAGCTTTTTAATATATGGGTCATATTCCTCTGGAGTGGCTTGCTCTAGAGTGGCTTGAATTTGTTCGATGAGGTCGACTATTTTTTCAGGCGTTTCAGGTGGAATCGCGTTGAGGTTTCTAATAGTGATAGGAGACGGGTTTTCATTTTTAATGGTGATTGTTGCTGGTGTTGTCAATGGGTCGGAAAAGAGTCCTGTTGAATTCCATGCGTTCAGAGTTGCGCTTTTCGGTACTGAAAATAAATAGTTTGTCGTTGGGTTGGTGAGCGTACTTATGAAGGTTTCGTTGTAATAGAGGTTGATAGATTCTGGGGTATTTAGCTTGGCGCTTAGTTGAATGGTCATTGTAATTTCACTATTTTAGTTTTGCGCGGTGTTATGGGGGGCAGCTTCGTCCTTATGTTTGTTGTTTTTCACGGTTCGAACAACTGTCAAAGTTGACAGGTTTTTAGGTTTTTTTTGTAATTGCACACATAACTTTCGGCGGTGTTGGGGCACCCATTAGCCGGTCTCAAGTCAATGCTTGCAAGTCGTTGCGTGGGCGAGTGTCATGTTGAGTGATTTAGCAGGGCAACTGAACGGAACACAGCGCCACACCCTGCTAGGCATTCAACACATCCGTGATGTTGGGTGAACTGGCGGTGAATCGGATGCTGGATAACGTCGATCCGCACAGCTAACACGCAGTCCCTTTGGTGATGGAGCTTGCTCCCTCGCCACAATGGTCGGGTTGACCGTAGCATTTTGTGGAGTTTGTTCGGGCCTCATCGCGAGCAGGCTCGCTCCTACACTGATCCCGGTTCAGTCAGCACTTTGCGAAACGTCTCCACCAACGGTCGCAAATTGATCCGGTGCCACACCGCCCATAGTGGTCTGGTGAAGGAAATCCACGGCACTTCCCGCAGTACCACACCCGGCGGTGCATTGCGGCTCAAGCCTTTCTGAATCATGGCGATGCCCAGTCCCGAGGCCACCAACGCCATTGCAGTGAAGGGGCCGGTGGCTTCCATGCGGATGTCAGGGGTGAAGCCGGCGCGGATGCAGGCGCTGATGAAGTCTTCGCGGTTAGTGACATTCTGGTGGTGCTGCACGCCGATCCATTCTTGATCGGCGAGGTCGGCCGGGGTCAATGTGGTCTGGTTGGCCAGTGGGTGATCCTCAGGCAATGCCAGCAGCATCGGGTCATCCAGCACCTGAAAGCCCAGCAAATCCGGGTCCTCCGCGACGGGCGGTTCGCTGACAAGCGCGATATCCAGACTACGCTGGCGAAGGCCTTCGAGTTGTTCAGCGGAGCTCTGGTTGTACAGCGCGACATGCACGTTCGGCCGGTCGACGCGCAGTACGCGCAAGGCATTGGGCAGCACGCCGGCGTGCATGGCGTTTTCGATGTAGCCGATGCACAAGCCGCCTTCTTCGCCGCGGCCGAGGCGTTTGCCGAGGGATTCGAGGCGGTTGGCATGGGTCAGCAGGGCGCGGGTTTCGGCGAGGAAGGTCTGGCCATCGCGGGTCAGGCGGATGCGTTGCTGGCTGCGTTCGAACAGGGTCAGGCCCAGGCGTTCTTCGAGCTGGGCGATCTGCCGGCTCAGTGGCGACTGGGAAATGTGCAGGCGTTCGGCGGCGCGACCGACGTGTTCTTCTTCGGCGACGGCGACGAAGTAGCGCAATTGGCGGATGTCGATCATGTAAGACCTATAGGGACTTAAGTTGTGCGCATTATGTCTTGGACGGTCCGACCGTCGCAATCTAGGATCTGCTCAACGGTCAGGCAACTGACCACTGAAACTGACGAGGATTGAATCATGAGCTTGAAAGACAAACTGCCCGGCGCGCTGGGTTTCGGCACGGCGCCATTGGGCAATATGTTTCGCGCCATCCCTGAAGACGAGGCGCTGGCCACCGTGCACGCTGCCTGGGATGCCGGCATACGTTTCTTCGACACCGCGCCGTTCTACGGTTCGGGCCTGTCGGAGATTCGTTTGGGCAACGCRCTGGCCCAGTACAACCGCGATGAATATGTGCTGAGCAGCAAAGTCGGCCGGGTCATTCTTGATGAAGTCGAAGACGCTGCGGCCCGTGACCTGGGCGAGAAGAGCGGGGTGTTCGAACACGGTCGCCCGAACAAGATCGTCAACGACTACAGCGCCGACGCCACCTTGCGCTC
>NZ_JBFUKU010000155.1:0-13264 GCF_056400685.1 Pseudomonas sp. P5_A12
CACGGGATACTACGCGACCACAGCAGCCTCATACGGCCTTCAGGCGGGCGTGCAGAGGTTTGGGTACGTGATGTTCTTCATGACCAATTCAGCGATGAACGATCTGAAAACTGTCAATGGATTTGAGGTCGGTGTGGGTCCAAGCATCGTGGTCGTAGATTCAGGCATGGCCAAGTCGTTGACTACTTCAACGGCTCAGTCCGATGTCTATGCGTTCATCTTTGATCAAAAGGGCTTAATGGCCGGGCTCGGATTGCAGGGTTCAAAAATCACCAAGCTCAATCGTTGAGGCCGTCTGCAGGTCGCTTCAGGTGAATACACAGGCGACGGCTAGCGATCGGCGCCCTGACTCGGGACAACCGGTGCCCGATACAATGCCCGTAGATGGCTCAGGCAAATCGGGCGTCACCTGGCCTGGCGCGACGGATAAATACCGGCAAGACGCGCTATCACGACCCCCACGTAAAAGACGCCTGAAAATTCTTCCACCATCACCAGTGAGCGGGCGTGGTTGGTCAACGGGATAACATCACCGTAACCGGTGGTCGTAAGCGTCGTGAAGCTGAAATAGATCAGCTTGAAGAAAGTGCCGGGTTGGCTGAAATCGAAGTTGCCAGGTCCGAATGAGCCAGCGGCGGAAATCTCGACCAGGGCATAGATGAAGGACCAAACAAACGCCAGCATGATGTAGCCCGCAAGCGCGCCATGCAACTTGTCGGCTGTAATTGACCCGCGCTTGAGAAGGTAGCGAAGCACTCCGCTGAACGAAACCGCAAGAGACGCCGCATAGGCTATCCCGGCAAGTTCAAGAGTCGCGATACTCTCAGTCCACAAGGCCGTCCATTGAAGGCCAATCCCAAACAACGCCAGGCACAGTTTGAGGATGAATCCCGACTGGGTCTGCCTGGTGGCGAAAGCGCCCACGAGCAGCACGGCCGAAAACAGAATGCCGAGCAACATGCGAGCAATCAGACCCTCCTCAAGAAAGGGAAACAGAAGGATCAACCCTAGCAAGAGCAGCAACAGATAAGTGCAGGGCCCCAGCCCTATCACCATCTGAGCTAAATCCGCGTCGGATTCGGCTTTATCTTGCGGATTTGTCATACCGGTTTCCCTAATGCCGAAGTAACGCTCGATACCTGACGTTGCACGGGTGAATTCTGATCTTGCTTCAGAATAGTTGGGAGTGAAACTCTAGTCGCGAATACCGGTAAGAGGATTGAACCCGACAGACTATCTATAATGGGTCGGCTGCTGCCCTTCGTAACTGCTCGTTATCGACCGAACGTAAGAAGGCAGGAACCTTTAAGGCCCACCCTCCCACAACTCAGCATCCACCTGCGAGCATTGCTACGTCCAGTAATCGACCTGATGATGCCAGCCGCTCGACAGAAGTCGCAATTCCATCCCGAGCAATCTTGTCATTTGCCAAGGCTTAAGGCAGGGTCGATACCACTGACATCTCTGCCAAAGGAGTCACCCATGTCAAAGCTATATCCCAGTATCGATCCCGAGGGGCTGGTCGAGTACTCAGTGGTCTACACCGACCGCTCGCTCAACCATATGTCGCAGTCATTTCAAGGCGTGATGAAGAACATTTCCACGACCCTGAAGCAGGTCTACAACGCCCAGGCTGTTGCGGTGGTTCCGGGCAGCGGCACATTCGGCATGGAAGCGGTGGCGCGACAGTTTGCCACCGACCAGCAATGCCTGGTGATACGCAACGGCTGGTTCAGTTATCGCTGGAGCCAGATCCTTGAGATGGGCAACATCCCCGCGGCCACCACGGTGCTGAAAGCCCGACCGGCCGACACGGGTCGCCAGGCTGCCTACGCCCCGCCCCCTCTGGACGAAGTGCTGGCAGCCATTCAGGCGCAGAAGCCGCAGATTGTCTTCGCCCCCCACGTTGAAACCTCATCAGGGATTATCCTGCCCGACGAGTACCTGCGGGCCGTCGGCGACGCCGTGCATGCGGTGGGTGGCCTGTTCGTGCTGGACTGCATCGCCTCGGGCACGCTTTGGGTCGATATGCAGAAATGCGCAGTCGACCTGCTGATCAGCGCACCGCAGAAAGGCTGGAGCGCCTCCCCTTGCTGCGCCCTGGTGATGTTCAGTTCCTTGGCCCTCGGGCGCATCGAACAGACGCATAGCAGCAGCTTCGCCTGCGACCTGAAAAAGTGGCTTCAGATCATGCAAGCCTACGAACAGGGCGGACATGCCTACCATGCGACCATGCCCAGCGATTCCCTCGCGCGATTTAACGAAGTGATGAAAGAGACGCAAGCCTACGGTTTCGACAAGGTCCGAGGCGAACAACAGGCTCTGGGCGATCGGGTGCGCGCAATGTTGACCGGCAAAGGCATCAAAAGCGTGGCCGCAGCCGGCTTTCAGGCCCCTGGCGTAGTGGTGAGCTACACCGATGATGCTGACATCAAGAGCGGTAAGAAATTTGCCAACCACGGCCTACAGATCGCCGCCGGAGTGCCGTTGCAATGCGACGAGCCGGCCGACTTCCAGACCTTCCGCATCGGTCTGTTCGGACTCGAAAAGCTGCACAATATCGAGCGCACGGTCAGCACCCTCGAGCAGGCACTGGACGAGGTGCTGACAGACCAGGACGCTCTACGATGAAACCGCCTATTTGAATGCCTTGAGAAAGCGTGGTTCACCGCTCCTCAAGAACCTCGAATTTGGTTGACTGACTTCCTCAGGGCGTGAAGCTGACGATGGCGACAGGCAGAAATCGGCCCACAGCAGACGGTCACGACCGACCGCCTCAGGCCGTTTGCTGCCCGTCACAAAGCTGCAAACGAACCCAAAGTGAGCATTGTTAATCGCGAGACGCCGAGCTGTACCAACCTTAGTCAATCGTGACGTATTGGGTCAGGCAGTAAAGCCAAACAGGCGTTTTGGGGTCTCCCAAAGAATCTGCTGGCGGTCGCTGGCACTCGGGAACATCTCGCCGAAGTTTGCCAGAACGGTGCCCAACTCCATGTTTTGACGCGCGCGCAAAAACGGCCAGTCGGTGCCCCACATACAGTTTTCGGCCGTGAATGCCTGTAGCAATGCCAGTTGGTAGGGTTGGGCATCGGCATAGGGGTAACTCTGCCTGGAGTATTGCGACAGCCCGGAGAGTTTGACGAAGGTACGTCCGTTGCCGGCAAGCGACAGCAGTGCCTGAAAGGCCGGCTGCTGCAATCCGGCACTGGCATCGGGCCTGCCGGAGTGGTCGATCAGCACACGCGGGCGGGTGCGCTCAAGCAAGGGCAACAGCGCGAGCAACTGATCGTCCTTTACCTGGATCTGGGCAAACAGGCCCAGCTCGGCCAAGCGCCCCATCAGGGTATCGACCTTCAGAAAACGCTCGGGCCCCAGCAGCGCAGCATTGAGTGCCACACCGATTACCCCCTGAGCTTTGTACTGCGCGAGCGTCTCGCTGGACATGTCGTTCGGCACGACGACCACACCTTTATGGCGCCCCTTGTTGCGCGCCAGCGTGTCCAATAGGCAACTGTTGTCGTAGCCATAAGCGGAGGTCGGCTGCACGATCACTGAATGGCGAATGCCATACGCCTGCATGACCTGCTCGTAATACGCCGCAGGACCGACCTCAGGCCCTGCCGGCTGGTAGGTAGCGTCAGTGGGATAAGGGAATTGGACCGGATCGATCACATGATGGTGGCAATCGATCTTGGGCTGGGACAACAGACTGAGTTGTTGGGAATCCATAGCCGCCCCTGGTGATTGATCGCTGCCTTGTTTGTCTGCGCGCTGCTGACCACTGCTTGAGGCGGCCTGACTGAGGATCGGCATGCTGAGCGCAGCGCTGGCTGTCAGCACGACGGAGCTTTTTTTGAGCAGTGAGCGACGGGAGAACCTCGTGTCATCGAAACGCATGGCCATGTTCAAATCCTTTGATTTATTTGTATGGCGGCTATAGCGAGYCAATCGCCGCTACTACCGTCAAGTCGGTAGCGTCGAACTTAAAGCAAATGCTTGCCCAGCGTCGTCTGTGAAGTCGTTAAGCAGGTATCGGTTTTCCTTATGCCGGAAACAGGCGCCGCCCCGGCAGCGATCTACCCCAAAGAACCGTTGGAGCCACCATCTGCACCAGGGATAGGGCCATCTCTATTCTGCATAACCACAAGCCTGTCCATGCGACTAAGATATAGCCAACTCCACTCCCCCATGCCGGAATGCCTCGTACTCCAACGTCGCTCGGCATGAAAAAAAACAACAGGAGATCCCTGCATGCAAGGCCCTGCGATCAATACGTTCGATTTCAAATCGCTGCCATCAGCGCTGCTCGAAGAGCTGACTGCCCTGCTCGGTGCCAGGTTCAGTTCTTCTGCGAGCGTTCGCGAGCACCACGGCAGTGACATTTCCGCCCTTGATCCCATGCCACCGCAAGCGGTGGCCTTTGTGAACAGCCTTGCAGAGATCGTCAGCGTGCAGAAGGCCTGCCACGCCCATCGAGTGCCGATCATCCCCTACGGCAGCGGCAGCTCTCTGGAGGGTTGGTTGCATGCGGTACACGGCGGCATCTGCATAGATGTGTCGGGCATGAACCAGATCATCGAAGTGCGCATCGACGACATGGATGTCACGGTACAACCAGGGGTCACCCGCAAACAGTTGAATGCCGCCTTGCACGGGACCGGCTTGTTCTTCCCGATCGATCCAGGTGCCGATGCTTCATTGGGCGGCATGGCGGCCACCCGAGCTTCGGGCACCAACGCGGTGCGCTACGGAACGATGCGCGAAAACGTCCTGGCCATGACGGCCGTACTTGCCGATGGCCGTGTGCTGCAGACCGGCGGCCGGGCACGCAAGTCGTCGGCAGGCTATGACCTGACTCACCTGTTGGTGGGTTCCGGCGGCACCTTGGCCACCGTTGCCGAACTGACAGTGAAACTGCACCCGATCCCGGAGGCCATTTCGGCGGCAGTGTGCAATTTTCCCAGTGTCGATCACGCGGTGCGCACGGTTATCCAGGCCATCCAGTTGGGCATACCGATGGCGCGCATTGAACTGATCGACGCACTGACGGTTCGGGCGCTCAATGCCTACAGCAAGACCACGCTGCAAGAAGCCCCTTCCCTATTCTTCGAGCTGCATGGCTCCGAGTCCAGCGTCAAGGAACAGGTGGAAACGCTACGCATGCTTGCCGACGAACAGGGTGGACAGGACTTTGAATGGGCACTGCACCCTGAAGACCGCAGCCGACTGTGGCAGGCACGCCATGATGCCTACTTCGCCGCACTGGCGCTGCGTCCAGGCTGCCGCTCGGTCACGACCGATGCGGTTGTCCCTATCTCGCGACTGGCCGAATGCATCGAGGCGACGGCCATCGACCTGCAGGAACACGACTTGCTGGCCCCCATATTCGGCCACGTTGGCGATGGAAACTTTCATGCGGTGATTCTGATCGACCCGCACGACCCGTCACAAATGGAACGGGCAACCATCGTCGCTCACCGTCTGGCCGAACGCGCCATCGCCATGAATGGTTCATGTACCGGAGAACACGGCGTCGGCCTGACCAAGCAATCATTCTTGCTGTCGGAATTTGGCCAGAACGCGGTAGACACCATGGCGGCCATCAAGGCAGCGCTGGACCCACAGCAATTGATGAACCCCGGGAAGATTTTTGCCCGCGGTACACCGGCGGCGTAATCCCGATATTTGCGAGAGGTACGCTTATGGAAATCCGCCAGCTCAAATACTTCCTGGCCGTTGCTGATGCGGGCAGCCTTTCAGGGGCAGCCCGCAAGGTGCTCATCGCGCAATCGGCGTTGAGCAAGCAGATGTGCGCGCTGGAGGACGAATTGGGTGTGACGCTGTTCCATCGCAGCAATAGCGGCATCGCTATCAATGAGGCAGGCCAGGTGTTCTACGAATATGCCCTGGGCATTCTCAAGCAATTGCGCGATGCGAAGGCGGCGGTCCTGCCGGGGCATGGAGTATTGACGGGGTCCATCGTAGTGGCGCTGCCGCAGAGCGTTTCGCCGATCATTGCCCTGCCGCTGCTGCAGGCAGTGGGCCGGATCTACCCTCAGGTGGAGCTGCAATTGAATGAAGAGTTGACCGGCAATCTGGTCGATCAGTTGATCCGTGGCAGTGTCGACATCGCGCTGTTCACACCAACGGGATTGCCTGCGGAAGTGAGCTTTACGCCACTGATTGAAGAGGACCTCTATCTGATCCATCGCGCCAATGACCCTGAGGCGCCGCCACCCGGCGAGGTGACCCTGGCCCAGGCCGTGACGCGGCCGCTGGTCTTTCCCAGCAGGGCCCACAGCCACAGCACCCGGGCGGTCGTCGATCTGGCCCTGGAACAGCAACAGCGAGCGCCCGCCGCAGTGGCCATGGAAGTCAACTCGGTCTACATCCTCAAAAGTGCCGTCGAGGCTGGCATTGGACCGACCATCATGCCGCTCAACCTGGCGATACGGGAAGTGGCTGAAGGGCGTTTGGTTGCCCACCCCTTCGCTGCACCTGGCGTTTTCCGGACGCTAGGAATCTGCACCTGCGGAACGCGACCCGCCAGCAACCTGCGGACCTTGATCGCGCAGCTGATAACTCAGGTAGTACACGACATGTGCCGATCAGGCGAATGGCCTTCGACACGCTTACTGCCTGCTACCTGAACAAGAGTTTCATCTTCGCTTCGACAACAACAATAAAGAGGCTAGACATGAACCAACCTCCACTCCCTGCGGGCGTGATGCCCGACCACGGATTGAAATCAGCCTACCGCAAGACGGCCTGGCGGATTATCCCGCTGTTGATCGCCTGCTATCTGGTCGCTTATCTGGACCGGGTCAACGTCGGTTTCGCCAAGTTGCAGATGCTCGACGACCTGAAATTCAGTGATGCCGTTTATGGCTTGGGCGCGGGCATTTTCTTCGTCGGTTACCTGATGTTCGAAATTCCCAGCAACATCGCCCTCCACCGCTTTGGCGCTCGCCGCTGGATCGCTCGCATCATGGTGACCTGGGGTCTTTTGTCGGCGGCGATGATGTTCATCGAGACGCCCCTGGCCTTCTACTCGCTACGTTTGCTGATTGGTATTGCCGAAGCGGGATTCTTTCCCGGCATCATCTTCTATCTCACCACCTGGTTCCCCAGCCATCGACGCGGGGTGATGACGGCCATGTTCATTACGGCCCTGCCCGTCTCGAGCATGCTCGGCGCTCTTATCTCGGGTTTTATCCTGCAAAACCTCAACGGCGTAGCAGGTTACGCTGGCTGGCAGTGGCTGTTTGTCATTGAAGGGCTGCCCGCAGTAGCGCTGGGGGCAGCGGTATTTTTCCTGCTGCGCGACAGAATCGCTGATGCTCATTGGCTGACGTCTGAAGAGCGCCAGGGAATGCAGGCGGCCATCGATCGTGAGGCTTCGCAGAAACAGAGCCATCGCCTGCGCGACGGTTTGGTCAATCCGCAGATCTGGCTGCTCGGCGCCGTGTATTTCTGCCTGGTGCTGGGCCAATACGTGATCAGCTTCTGGCTTCCGACCATCATCCGTAACAGCGGCGTGCAGCAACCGGCGGTTATCGGTGTGCTCAGTGCCATCCCCTATGCGGCAGCTGCAATCACTATGGTGCTGGTAGGGCGCAGTTCCGACCGGCGTGGGGAGTACCGCTGGCATTTGGCAATTTGCGCCTGCATCGGCGCACTGGGCATAGCCTTCGGCACCTATTTCGGCGACAACCTGTTGCTCGGCATGATTGGCCTGACCATAGGCACGGCCGCGATGGTCAGCAGCCTGCCGGTTTTCTGGGGCATGCCCAGCGCAGTGGTTGGCGGTGCAGCCGCCGCGACGGGCGTCGCGCTGATCAACTCACTGGGCAATATTGCCGGTTTCTTCAGCACGATTGTCGTGGGTTGGTTGACTCAAGTGACCGGCAATACCCATGCGGCGATGTACATCATGGCTTCGATACTGGTCGTCGGTGGTGTACTCGGCTTGCTCGTTTACCACCTGCGCCCGACACCTGTCGCCCAGACAGTTTAAAAAGCTGACAGCACTTCCGAGCCAATTTTAAAGCACATGCGCTGAGGCCCCAGTACGCCCTGATGAAACTGTCAGGGCCAGGCTGAACTCGTCTCGAAAAAACCTGCGCGCCTACAAAACAACAATTAAAAAAACAACAGGAGCTCATAAGAATGACAAAAATCTCCCCTGTAAATCCTTTAACGCTGGCCGCCATTGGCTGCTTGTTGGCCGGCCCGGGCACTGCTTTCGCTGACTTTCTGGCGGACAGCCAGGGAAACCTGAACGTGCGTAATTTCTACTTTAATAACGACTATAGAAATCAGCCAGGTCCTCAAGGCCAAAGCAAAATACGCGAGTGGGGCAATGGCTTCATGCTGGATCTCAAATCAGGCTACACCGAGGGCACATTAGGCTTCGGGCTTGATGCACTCGGTACCCTGGGCGTGCGCCTGGACGGAGGGGCAGGCAATCATCGGGGCAGTTCCATGTTTCCCGATGACAGCGATGGGAATGCTGTCCATGAGTTCAGCCGGCTGGGTGTCACCGCCAAGGCCAAATTATCAAACACCGAACTCAAGGTCGGAACGCTGCTACCCAAACTGCCGATCCTGGTAGCGAACGACGGCCGACTGCTCCCGCAATTGTTCGAAGGCGCAATGTTGACCTCCAAACCCCTGGACAACTTGACTCTGGTTGGCGGGCGCATCAACGAAGCCACCGGGCGAGCGTCGACTAACCGCTCGGGGTTGGCCGTTGCTGGAGGGCGGCGTGAAAGCAACAATTTCTCCTTCGCCGGAGCAGACTATCAATTGAGCAAACCGCTTCTTCTACAGTATTACCATGCCAAACTCGAAAATTATTACGATCAAGACTTTCTCGGCTTGATACACACTTTCCCCATTGCCGAAGGGCAAACATTCAAAACCGATTTGCGCTACTTCCGAACCCGGGCTGAGGGTAAAAACGATAGTGTCCAGGGACGCGCCGACGGTTACACACTCAGCGGCTTTGGCGATACCCCGGGCCGAATAGACAATGACACCTGGGCGGCGATATTTACCTACAACGCGGGTGGCCATTCGCTCACAGGTGGCTATCAGAGTGTGTCTTCGGGCAGCAACTTCACCCAATTGAACCAGGCCAGCACGGGCGAAGGCGCTGCCGGTTCCAGTACTTATCTGCCTACGGACAGATTCGTCTCAAGCTTCCTGCGGGCGGGCGAAGATACCGTGTTCGGCATGTATTCCTACAACTTCGTTGCTTCTGGATTGCCCGGCCTGACGGCGTCCGTTGGTTACTACCGTGGCACCCATATCATCCAGTCCGGTGCACAGGATGCTCAAGAGTGGGAGCGCGACATCATTGTTGATTACGTCATTCAAAGCGGCAGTTTCAAGGGGCTGGGATTCGGCGTGAAAAACGCGATGCTTCGTAGTGATGTACCGAGTGACGGCGCCCAGGATCAGACGCGGTTAGTGATGTCCTACACGCTTCCCTTGTTTTGAATTCGAACCCGTCAAGGGCTTCCATACGACAGCCCCGGCCGCCCTGTTCGGGGCCGGGCACCGGTAATCATGATGACCAAGACTGCAAACACYCATGTCAGTAACGCATCTGCGACCAGGTTGGAGGCTATCCGCAGTGTTGCCCTGCGCATGTTCGTCAATGAGGGGGATCAGGCCGTGAGCTTGCGCCAGCTTGCCGAGCACGCAGGGTTGCAGGCGGAAAAAAGGGGACGGATATATTTTTCCGTCCCCCTTCTGAAAATAAATCCGTCCCTTTTTTAATGCATCCGATCGAACCGCGGCGGATTTAGAAAAGGAAACAGCGCATAAATGAGTGACCTTTTCCGGTGCGACCGGTCGGTTACCCAGATCAAGAATAGTCTGCGATGACGCCTCGAGCGCGGCCAGGGCGAGCACACGGGCGAKCTCTACCTGATGCGGATAATCGGAAAGGTGAGTTAGTCAAAAAGCGTCACGGCAGATCTTAACTGTTGCCGCTGACGCGGCCCCAACAACCATATGCGCGCCGATGTTGGAATCCAGGCGTATATTGATCGTGTTGATCCAGATAGTTGAGGCGATAGTCAATCGTCGGTGGTGTGACAGGCAAAGGTGCTGGGGGGAGCTAGATATCCCGGAACGTTTGGAGGTGTTACATGAGCCAATATCAACGACTCTTACTGATAGCCGGTCCAACCATGCGCCACACCCCGGCATTGGAGCGAGCTGCCGCCATTGCCGAAGCCACTGGCGCAGCGCTGCACATCACGGTGTTTATCGAAGACTCCAACCTCTTGGGTTTGAAGAGTGCCGGTGCGCATTTTCGTGAGGTCTGTCAGCAAGAGAATGAAACATGGTTGAAGGATGAGGCCGATCTGATCCGTGGGCGCGGGGTCATGGTGAGTACCGAAGTGCTTGTGACGCGAACCGCATTGCAAGAAATACTTCGGCATGTGACAGAAATGCAGCCAGATCTGGTGATCAAGGACGTGCAACACGAGTCAGCGCTCAAACGCGTTTTCATTACGCCTCTGGATTGGCATCTATTGCGCGAATGCCCGGTGCCTGTGCATTTGGTCAGCGAAGTCAGGTGTCCACTTCCGCGGGTAGTCGTGGCGGCAGTCGATCCGTCACATCCCGAGACTCAAATCACCGGCATCAACGACCGCATCATCCAGGCCGCGAACGGGTTGTCGATGCAATGCAGCGCGGAGCTGCATCTGCTGCATGCCTACGATCTTTCGCAGACCCATATATCCGACGCAGGCGCTGGTGCAGTGACGATGCCGGGCTTCAGCAGCGATGTGCGCAAGTCACTGAAAAAGTCATTTATCGCATTGGCCGCCCACTACGGCGTGCCCACTGAGCGACAACACTTCGTTGAGGGGCCGCCCGGCAAAGCGCTGGCCGACTTTGCAGCGCATCACCGAGCCGATGTGATCGTCATGGGAAATGCGCATCGCAAGGGACTGGGCAAATGGGTGGGCAGTACGACAGAGCATGTTCTGTATCAAGTGCCCTGCAACATTTTCGCCGTTACGGGAGCTGCGGATCAGTGAATGGATTGGCTATTAAACGACACTCTGCAATTCACAGTTTGTAGCCAATCTGGCGCAAGAAGTTCTTGCGCCACAGGATGTCTTCGTCGCCTTCAATGTCATTGGCACAGAAGCCATCCACTACGCCCAGGATTGCTCGCCCTTGTTCCGTCTCAGCGAGAACCACTTCAGTTGGGTTAGCTGTTGCACAAAAAATGCGGCAGACCTCTGGCACCATTTTGACGGTATTTAACACGTTCAACGGATAGAAACCGTCGCCCAGGAAAATGATGAAGCTATGACCTGCGGCGATGGCTTTCGCGTTTTTCTGTGCAAGTTCAATCATTGAAGTGTCGGTGCCAGACCATCGCACCAGGCATTTGCCAGAGGCTTCACAAAAGGCCACGCCAAACTGGATACCTGGCACAGCGTTGACCAACGCTTCGTGAATGTCCTCGACGGACTTGATGAAGTGCGTCTGACCCAAAATGAAGTTCGTTACATCGGGCTTATCGATTTTCAACGTGATGAGTTGCATCTCAAACGCCTCCTTTCACGATGTTGCTACCAGAGACTGGCAACAGATCAAGCATAGCTACTGGATCCGGCCATCGACTGCTTTTGGCTATGACAACGACTACCGGTCGCCATGGCGTAACTGGCGGCGTGAAAACCGTAACGGGTGTCCAGAATTACTTGACCCGTTCACTCTGAAGACAACGCCCCTCCCCCATTTTTTCCACCTTCAGACTCTCTTAAGTAATGCCTTGGATACTCCTCCCGAACTGACTCGTGGAGGCGTCTTCCAATGCCTGACTTTGACTGGAATATTGCGCTTCCCCTGCGTTTCGGCCAAACCGAAACCGAACAGATGAGTCTGGACAGAGCCCTGCCAGACGAGCCCCGGCGCCGCCCATTCGAAGACTTTATCCAGCAACGTTTCCGCAAGGCCCACGGCGCCGACATCCGCCACTTCATGCCAGAGCTGTTCGGCATGAGCAACGCGGCGGGCGAGCTCTGTGCAGTGGCCGGCATTCGCATGGCGAATCTCGGGCAATTGTTTCTGGAGCGCTATCTGGACGACGCAATCGACCCTCTGATCAGCGCCACTGCCGGTCAACCCGTGGACCGCTCAAGCATCGTCGAAGTCGGCAATCTGGCCGCCAGCGACACCGGCAGCGCGCGAATGAGCATCATCGCTATCACTTACCTGCTGGCCACGGGCGGTCTGGAATGGGTGGCGTTTACCGGCAACGTTGGCCTGGTCAACAGCTTTCATCGCCTGGGCTTGAACCCCGTGACGCTGTGCGCTGCCGATCCCGAGCGGCTGGGTGATGAACGCCACCACTGGGGCAGCTATTACGAAAGCAAACCCTGGGTGCACGTTGGCAACATCCGCGCCGGCTTCATCCATCTGCAAAACAGTGGAATGTTCGATCGCCTGGGGTTGCCGACGTCCAACGAGGTGTCCAGCCATGTCGCCTGAAACCGAACGGTTCAAACAGACCTTGCGCGACCATGCTGAACGTACGCCCAGAGCCACTGCGTTGTGGGGTGATCAGCTGAAAGTGGACTACGCCACGCTGTATGCCGAAGTGCTGACTTGCCAGCAGCGTCTGCGCAATGAACACATCAAGGTGCTTGCTCTGGCGCTGGACAATGGCGTGGAAGCCATGATTTGGGATCTGGCCGCGCTGTTCGAAGGCCTGACCTGCCTGACGTTGCCGCCGTTTTTCAGCCCGGCTCAACGCCTCCATTGTCTGGAACAGAGCCACGCCGAACGGGTGATCGCCGAACCGGAACTGGAGGCCGAACTGCAATTGGCCGGGTACGAGAAAACCGGTGAGTTCTGGTGCCGCACCTTCGTTGACCCGAATCGCATGCCCGAAGGGACCGCCAAACTGACCTTCACCTCCGGCACCACGGGTACACCCAAAGGCGTGTGTCTGAGTGCAGAGAGCATTTTAACCGTCGCACGCGAACTGGATCAGGCCAGCAAACCCGCTAACCCGCAGCATCACCTGACGCTGTTGCCCTTGGCGATCCTGCTGGAAAACCTCGGTTGCTATGCCGCCTTGTATGCCGGTGCAACCGTGAGCGTGCCCCGCCAGAAAACCCTGGGCATTCAGGGTGCCAGCGGTGTTGATGCGCCACGGCTGCTTGGTTGCCTGGCCAGACGCGCGCCCGAGAGCTTGATCCTGGTGCCGCAGCTGTTACTGATG
>NZ_JBFUKU010000156.1:0-13208 GCF_056400685.1 Pseudomonas sp. P5_A12
CTTGACGCTGCAAAGCGGCCGCCCAAGGACTGCCGAATGCAACGCATACAGCCTGGCCGTTTACCCCTGATCCAGCAGTCCTCGAGTCGTTACGCAATGCCACTAACGCCCCGGTGTGGTAGGAAACGGGCGGTTCGGTGAGCGCCGCACGTTGATTGATCAGGCCCGGGACATCAAGACTGCCAACAATCACCGCGTCCACTTCGCCTTTACGCAGAAAGAGCGCGATATCTTCCGCCGGTAACGCCGTCAGATGTACTGCGACTCCCAGAAATTGGCCCAACGAAGTTGCCAGCTCGCGGTCCATTTCGTCAGGCTCGGACACCAAGGCGGCATGACTGAACGTCGGTCGCGGTTAGCTACGCACAGCAATGCGTAACACCTGCTTTTGCCGGGCTTGCGCCAGTACCGGTCCGGCGGGCTGCGCGGCAGGGTCAAACACCAGCAGAACCCAAAACGCCCAGATCAACCCTGCACCCACCCCACAGGCCAGAGTCGCCCATCCAAAGGGTGCCCAACCTCGGGCAATTGACCGCTTGAGATCAGCCCGCATGTTTGAGCCCACGACGCCAGCGCGTGAAGCGCCGCTCCAACAGCGCCAGCAGGAAATTGAGCAAAAGGCCCACCACCGCCAGCAGCAAGATCCCGGCGTACATGCTCGGAATCTGGAATACCTCTTGGGAGTTGAGCGTCAAGAAGCCCAGTCCCGAATGCGCGCCAATCATCTCTGCAGCCACCAATGCGGTGATGCTATAGGCGCCTGCTAAACGGACCCCGGTAAAAATCGAAGGTGACGCGGACGGCAAGACTATTTTCAGAAACAGAAAACGACGATTGGCCCCCATGGACAACGCTGAATTGATCAGCAAGGTGTCCACCTGCTTGACGCCACTAATGGTGCTCAACAGGATTGGCCAGAAGGATGCCCAGAAGATAATCGCTACCTTCGACATCTCGCCGATTCCCAGAAACAGGATAAATACCGGGAAAAGCGCCAGCGCCGAGGTTTGCCGAAAGAATTGCAGTAGCGGGTCGAGCACCCGTTCCAACCTGACGAACCAGCCCATCAGTAAACCTAGCGTGACGCCACTAATGATCGCCAAGGCCAGGCCCGCCACGGAACGAATCAGGCTTGCCTGTAAATGCTTTAACAACACACCAGACCTAGCCATGTCTGCGATGGCTGCCAGTACCGCCGAGGGCGGACTCAAATACCCCGGGTTGACCCATCCCAAACGCGGTAATGCTTCCCAAAGTGCGAGGAAAACCAGGATGCCCAGAGAGCTGTCGACCACCCTGCGCGAAGCTGAACTCCAACTCATGGTCACACTCCTATCCGGTGGCCGCCGCGCTGGGCGACCTGCTGCCAACATTCCCACCGGGCTCGTTCATCAACGCCTTGATCTTCGGCTACTGTGCTGCCCATGGCTTCTCGCAACGATGTCCACGCCCGTTGACGCAACTGCACAAACCGGTGGCTGTTGCGCAGTTCCGGCAATCGGGGGCGCTCCAGGTTGATGTCGATAATTTCCTTGATCCGCCCTGGGCGCGGGGTCATGACTGCGACCCGGTCCGAAAGGAAAATCGCCTCGTCCAGACTGTGGGTGATAAACACGATGGTTTTCTTGTGCAGGTCCCAGATCCGCAGTAACTCGTCTTGCAGCGCCTCTCTGGTTTGCGCATCCAGCGCTGCAAAAGGTTCGTCCATCAGCAAGATGTCCGGCTCATACACCAGTGATCGAGCAATGGCCACCCGCTGACGCATGCCGCCCGAGAGTTCATGGGGAAAACGCGAAGCAAATCCTGTGAGACCCACCAAATCCAGGTACTCGCGGGCTTTTTCCAGCCGCTCGCTTTTTGCCACCCCGCGGATTTCCAGCCCCACCGAAATGTTGTCGAGCACCGACCGCCATGGCAGCAATGCATAACCCTGAAACACCACCCCTTGATGGCGATTAATGCCCTGCAAGGCGTTGCCGTCGATGTCCAGCACGCCGCCGGTTTTCTTTGTCAGCCCTGCGAGAATGTTGAGAAAAGTGGATTTTCCACAACCCGAGGGGCCGAGAATGGACAGGAACTCACCTTCGCGTACCTGTAGATCGAAGTCCTCCAGAACCACCACCCGCTCACTGCGCCCGGTTTCATCCTGTGCCTGGTATTCCATTTGCACGCCCCGGGCTTCGATTTTATGTGCTGGCGCCTCCGTCATCAGGCGTGACCCTTGGCAAGCGGGTTGAAGTCATTGGTGTAGACGTCCTTGACGGATATAGCGCCGTGTTTCAGCTTTCCTTCGTTCTCAAGGATGTCAATGTAGTACTGAATCGGCGGCTCGGTGATGACGAGATCCTCGACATAGGCGTAGCGCTCCACCAGTTCGAGCGGGGTGCCGATACGCTCGGACACGAGCTTGCGCGCGAGGTCGGGATTGGCATTCGCCCAGTTCGCTGCCTTGGCGATCGCCGCGACGAAATCGCGGGTAGCTTCGGGATTTTCCCGGCTGAATTTTCCGTAGACGCTGTAAGGCGCCATGCCGCCGAGGCCTCTGTCCAGGTCGTAATCGCTCCACAGCTTACGCAGATCAGGGTTGTGCTTCGCTCCGCCCGAGGCAGGTGGATGGATGATTGCGATATCGATGTTGCCGGTGGCCAGGGTTTGCTCAGCCTGGTTATCGGGGATCACCACCCAGTTGATTTTGTCGACATTGACTTGGTGCTCACGCAGGTATTTTTTGGTGACGAATTCGGCGCAGGCGCCAAAACTGTTGAAGCCTACGGTTTTGCCTTCCATGTCCTTGGGCGTGAATATCCCTGAATTGGCGCGCACGAAATACTTCATGTGTGGCGCTTCTTCCAGCGTCTTGCCGCCCGCGGCAACGACTTTGAGATCCAGGCCACTGGCAATGGCGGAAATCACCAGCGGCACCATACGCGAGCCGAAATCAATCTCGCCGGTGCCCACCAGAGGAATGATTTGCGGTGCTGCAATACGCCCGATGTAATTGGGTCGCGTACGCGTCCCATCGAAGTAGCCCAGCGAATCGGCGAGGTACACCAGATCGAACGCAGGGTTGTCCGGGTACTTGAAACTCACCACTTGGTCGGCGCGGCTTTTAATCACCGCGGGTGCACCGGCAACTGGTTTAGCCGGCTTGTCGCAGCCCGGCAGAATCAACCCCGCGGCCCCTGCAACCCCTAGTAACGCGACCTGCTTGATGAACGCTCTTCGGCTGTTACGCTCGTGCATTCTGACCTCTCCTTTCGTGGCTGCCGAAAAACCTGCCCATTGATGTGAACATCACGTCGAATAATCCGGGCTCACACCCGCGATTGACGTCCAAAAAACGGATGACTCGGGTCGTTGTAACCCGGCGTAGAGGAGTGCCCCGTTACCACCAGATCATTGACGAAGGCTTCGTCCTCGGCAGTGAAGTTGTACTCCAGCGCGGGCAGGTAATCGTCCCATTGCTCCTCGGTACGAGGGCCGGCGATGGCTGAAGTGATCAGGCGATTATTCAGTACCCAGGCCAACGCGAACTGGCCGCTGGTAATCCCCCGTGCCTGAGCATGATCTTTGATGCGCTGTGCCAGATTGAGCGACTCGGGCCGCCACTCGGTTTGCTGCAGGCGTGCGTCCTTGCGACCGGCACGGGTGTTTTCCGGTACAGGCTGATCGGGGAGGTATTTGCCAGTCAGCACGCCGCGTGCGAGCGGACTGTAAGAGACCACACCAATCCCGTAGTACTCGGCGGCAGGCAAGTGCTCGACTTCGATTTGTCGATTGGCCAGGTTGTACAGCGGCTGGCTGGCGGTGGGACGTTCAACGCCCAGTACATCGGCGGCGCGACTAAATTCAGCCAGCTTCCAGCCACGATGATTCGACAGCCCGTAAGCGTGAATCTTGCCGGCACGTATCAGGTCTGACAGGGCTCGAACAGTTTCCTCCACCGGGGTGTGGGGATCTTCACGGTGCAAATAAAACAAATCGATGTAATCGGTGTTCAGGCGTTTAAGGCTGGCGTCCACCGACTGAATGACATTGAGCCGCGACGCACCACGGTTGTTGGGCCCCTCGCCTCCCGGATTAGGGTTGACGAATTTGGTAGCCAACACCCACTGCCGACGCCGTGCCCTTATCAAGCGCCCTACCACTTCTTCAGAAACCCCGCCGTTGTAGCCGTTTGCGGTATCAATGAAATTGATGCCCTGATCAAACGCCTTGTCGGCGATACGCTGGGCCACTTCTTCGCTGGTTTGTCCACCGAACATCATGGAACCCAAGGTCAAGGGCGACACTTTAATGCCGTGACGACCTAAAGGGCGGTATTCAATAGCGCTCATGGTAGTTCCTGTTAACTAATGTGATTAACTTGACGCGCTCAATAAAACGCACAGAACAGCAGCAGGCCACGACAATATAAACGTCGCCAAACCCAGTCAATCTCAAGTTAAATTGTTGCTATAACATTTTCAGCTAAAGTTACGCCAATGCTCGAACTAAGCATATAACCAAAAAACCACCATAACCCTCTGCCACGGCCATCAGCGATGCTTTTTAAAGCTCCATACCATCTGCCTTAATCTTTTAAGTGTTGCCTGAGCAACAGTCATTACACAGAACGCACTATTGCAATACAACATGTTTGGCGGGGCACGTTTAATAACATTCCAGTTTAAGCCCCGGCCGCACGTGACTTATTCATTGCACACCGTAATCGGCACATACATTGCACCTGCCCTCTTATGTCATTGAACATCGGAGTGTTCGCCTYGCCGTCTTTATCCTCGCCCCTCGATTTTCCCGACAGTCCATTATCACGCGCGTTTTCCCAACCTCTAATGCTTGGCTTGTTTCTACCCATCCAGGCAGGAGGATGGAGTCCTTCAGCGCTGCCTCGGGGAACCGACTGGACATTCGACTACAACAAGCAATTAACCTTGCGCGCAGAAGCCCTCGGCTTTGATTTGGTGTTTGCGCTTGCTGAATGGCTGGGTAAGGGCGGCTATGGGGGCGACATTCGTTATCACGACGAATCCCTGGACGCGTTCATTACCCAGGCCGCTCTGGCTTCGGTGACCGAGCGCATCATGTTGATCTCCACGCTGCACGTGCTGTATGGCCCTTGGCATCCACTGCACCTGGCCAAATTCGGCGCCACGCTGGATCACATCAGCAAAGGTCGCTGGGGCTTGAACCTGGTGACTGGTCACCGTCACCGCGAGCACCGGCGCTTCGGCCACGACCCGATCGAGCATGACCAGCGCTACCAACAGGCCGACGAGTTCATTCGGGTGGTGCAGCAATTATGGGGCAGCAACGAGAACGTCGATTTCAACGGTGATCACTACCGTCTCGAAGAAGCCTACAGCAGCGTTAAACCGCTGTTTGGCCGCCCGGTACTGGTGAATGCCACCGGGTCCACGGCAGGCATTGATTTTGCGGCCAGACACTCGGACATCGTCTTCACCACAAGCCCCGGCAGCGCTGAAATTGAAGACGCGCTGGCCAAGCTCCCCGAGCATTTGCAGCGTATCAAACAGGCAGCTTATGGCCACGGTCGTCAAATACGTACGCTGATCAACCCGCTGGTGATTTGCCGTGACAGCGATGCCGAAGCCTGGGAGGTGCACCAGGCCATTACCGCTGCGGGCGACCCCGGTGCACTGGCCGGACATACCCGCGAAGCCAGTGATGCCCATGCCTGGCGGGGCCATCAAGCGGCCCAGCGCTACGTCGGCGGCAACATCCAGTTGGTTGGCAGCCCCGAAACCGTTGTGCGCGACATTCTGCGCCTCAAGCAGGCCGGCATCGACGGCATACAGTTGAGCTTTTTCGATTTCGTCCCCGACCTTGAACAGTTCGGCGAGCGTGTCTTGCCCCTGTTATATCAAGCCGGTTTACGCCACTGATCATTTCTCAAGGATGACTGCTCATGTCTTTTTCACGACGCCAATTGCTCATCGGTTTGTCTGCCCTGCCCCTGTTGGGCGCAAGTGTGCCGTTTTTGCCCAATGCCCTCGCGGCAGCCGCCGCAGAAGCCGCAACAGGCCGCCGTATTTTCAACCTGCTGGTCAACCCGGAGCCGCCGTCGTTGAGCTCGTTCAACACCACGGCAGGAACGACGGTTACGGCCAGTAGCAAAGTCCTGGAAGGTCTGCTTCGATACGATGAAAGCCTGACACCCCAGCCTGGGCTGGCCGTTGCCTGGAGTGTGGCCGCCGATGGCCTGAGTTACCGCTTTGATTTACGCCAAGGGGTGAAATGGCATGACGGCCAACCCTTCACTTCAGCGGACGTGGCGTTTTCTCTGGATCTGATCAAACGCTATCACCCTCGCGGTGGCAGCACCTTTGCCAACCTGCTGGCCGTCGATACGCCCGATCAATACACGGCGGTGGTACGCCTGGCTAAACCGGCGCCCTATCTGCTTCGTGCATTTGCCGGTGGCGAAACCCCAATCCTGCCCAAGCACCTTTATGAGACCGGCGATCCGCTGAGCAATCCGCACAACAACGCGCCGATTGGCACCGGCCCTTATCGTTTCAAGCGCTGGCAACGCGGCAGCTATATCGAGTTCGAGCGCAACCCCGATTACTGGGGCGTTGACCTGCCCGTCGTCGATACATTGTTCCTCAAGGTTGCACCCGATTCTGCGGCACGCCTGGCAGCGTTCGAGAATGGCAGCCTGGACGCAGGTGGCCAAAGCCCGGTGCCACTCAGCGATCTGGCACGCATTACCCAGTCAGGAAAACTCAAATTCACCACCCGCGGTTACGCCTATAGCGTTACCCCGACGATGCTCGAGTTCAACCTCGATCACCCCTTGCTGTCACGCCACGAGGTGCGCAAGGCTATCGCCCATGCCATTGATCGCGAGGTCATCAAGAAGGTGGTCTATTACGGCTATGCCGACGTCAGCGTGTCGCCGATTCCCAAGAATTTCCCGCAGTACCTCTACACCGCTCCCAACCCTTATCCCTTCGACATCGCCAAGGCCAATACGCTGCTGGACGAGGCCGGCTTGCCGAAAAAAGGCAATGCCCGGTTCAGCCTGATTCTCGACCCCCTGCCCTATGGCGACAGCTACGCGCGAACGGCTGCGTACATTCGCTCGGCACTGGCCCGTATCGGTATTGATGTCCAACTGCGCTCGCAGGATTTTCCGACCTACACCAAACGTATCTACACCGATCGGGATTTCGACTTCGCGGTGGTGGGCATGGGCACCATGTTTGATCCCACGGTGGGTGTGCAACGGCTGTTCTGGTCAAAAAACTTTCGCAAAGGCCTGCCCTTCTCCAACAGCACCCACTACAACAACCCGGAAGTCGACCGACTTCTGGAACAAGCAGCGGTGGAGACTGACGAGCAACGCCGTGGTGATCTGTTCAAGGCGTTCCAGAAGATCGTTATCGAGGAACTGCCCTCGATTACCTTGGTCATGCAGCAACAAGTGACGGTTTTCAGCGCTCGGGTCACAGGGTTTGAAACCGACGGTAATGGCCTGGATGGCAGCCTGTCCGACGTCCGCCTGGGCGATGAAGCGATTGCCCATGGTTGATCGTCTGAGGATTCTGCGCCTGGCGCGACGCACCCTGTGGCAAGCCGTGCCGACGGTTTTTGGCATTCTGTTACTGAACTTCCTGCTGTTACGGCTGATACCCGGCGACGCCGTGGATGTACTGGCGAGTGAGTCCGGGGGCGCGACCGAGGCGACCCTGGCCCTGTGGCGCAGTCACTTCGGGTTGGACCTGAACCTGGGACGGCAATTGCTCGCCTACCTCACGCATCTGGCGCACCTGGACCTGGGAGTCTCGCCGCGTTTCAACATGCCGGTCAGTCAGTTGGTATTCGACCGTTTACCCAACACCCTGCTGCTAATGGTGGGTGCTCTAGGCCTGGCGCTGACCATCGGAATCGCGGCGGGGGTATTGATGGCGACCTGGGTTGGGCGCTGGCCCGACCGTCTATTGTCGCTGGCGGTGCTGGTGTTGTATTCGGCGCCCGGTTTCTGGATCGGGCTGATGGCTGTCGTTGTGTTTTCGGTCACCTTGGGCTGGCTGCCCAGCGACGGCATTGAAACACTCGGTCTGGACTTGCACGGCATGGCCTGGCTGACGGACCGGCTCAAGCACACCGTGCTGCCGGTGCTGACCTTGTCGACTTTTTACATCGCGCTTTATGCACGCCTGACCCGCGCCTCAATGTTGGAGGTGCAGCGCCAGGATTTTGTGCGCACCGCCCGGGCCAAAGGCCTGCCCCCCACGCGCATCGCCGTGCGCCATGTGTTGCGCAATGCGCTGCTGCCGGTCACCACCCTGGCCGGCTTGCACTTCGCCGCGCTGTTTGGTGGCGCCGCCGTCACTGAGACCTTGTTCGGCTGGCCTGGACTGGGCCGCTTGACCCTCGATGCCGTGCTCTCCCGGGACTACAACCTGCTGCTGGGTATTTTGCTGCTGTCCTCGATGTTGGTGGTACTGGTCAACGTGTCTATGGACCTGTTGCAAGCCTGGCTCGACCCACGCATCCAAGTGGAATAAACCCTTTCTTCAAAGAGTGAGTTTTCAATGTCGATCATTGCTATTCAGCCGACCAAGCGCGGCCATAGTGAAAGCGTATGGGCTGCGTTACGTCGCAACCCGGCTGTGCTGACGGGCGCCGGCATCCTCATCCTGACGTTGGCGATGGCCCTGAGCGCTGAGCATTTCTTCCCCGGCGACCCTATGGACATGGTCGCCGCACCGTTACTCTGGCCTGGCGCTGACCCGGCTTACCCCTTGGGCACCGACTCACTGGGACGTGACGTGGCATCGGGCATTGCCTATGGCGCGCGGGCGTCATTGTTGATTGCCCTCAGCGCGACGCTGCTCAGCGTGACCCTTGGCGTCGCTGTCGGCGCATTGGCGGGTTACCACGGTGGCCGGCTGGGCGATGTGTTGATGCGCATTACCGAGGTGTTTCAAACCGTGCCCTCGTTTTTGCTGGTGATTGTGATAGTCGCCATTGGCAACCCCACGGTTAACATCATTGCCCTGGCCATCGGCATATCGTCCTGGCCCACGGTTGCACGGCTGATTCGGGCCGAGTTTCGGACCCTGCGCGAAGCTGATTTCGTCACCGCGGCGCGCAGTCAAGGCTTCAACAATCGCACGATCATCCTGCACGAAATTCTGCCTAATGCCCTGGCTCCTTTAGTCGTGACGGCATCGATCCTGGTGGCTTCGGCGATTTTGATTGAAGCGGGCCTGGCGTTTCTGGGAATGAGCGACCCTAATAAACCGAGTTGGGGCGGCATGATTGGCAGTGGTCGCGAGCAAATCGCCAGCGCCTGGTTCCTCACCGCGCTGCCCGGCCTGGCGATTATTTTTGTGGTGCTCGCGCTCAATATGTTGGGGGACGGCCTCAACGACGCTCTCAACCCGCGCCTTCGTCGGTACCTCCCATGAGCCTGCTCGACGTACGCGGGCTTCGCGTGAGTTTCGACGGTGTAGACGTTGTACAAGGTCTGGATTTTACTTTGGAGGCCGGAGAAACCCTGGCGTTAGTCGGTGAGTCCGGGTGCGGTAAATCAACGACCGCCCTGGCCTTACTGAGACTGCTGCCACCCAACGCGCAAATGCAGGGCCAGGCACTGTTCGAAGGCCGCGACCTGCTGCAACTCTCGCCGAGGAATATGCGCCACTTACAGGGCAATGCCTTGGCGATGGTCTTTCAAGACCCCTTGTCGAGCCTGAACCCGGTGCTAACCCTGGGGGAGCAACTGACCGAAACGTTGCTGGCACACACTGACCTGACCCGCCGCCAGGCCTGCAAGCGTGCCGAAGAATTGTTCGGTCTGGTCCAGTTGCCGCGCCCTGCCGCTCATTTGCGCGAATACCCGCAGCATCTGTCCGGGGGGCAACGTCAACGGGTCATGATTGCCATGGCCATCGCCTGCGAACCGCGCCTGTTGATCGCCGATGAGCCGACCACCGCACTGGACGTCTGTGTTCAGGCGCAGATCCTCGACTTGCTCGATTGTCTGCGCCGCGAGTTGCGCATGGGACTGCTGCTGATAACCCACGATTTAGGCGTGGTGGAACAACAGGCCGACCGCGTCATCATCATGCACGACGGGCAAGCGCTGGAGCATCGCCCCACCGCCGCCTTGTTCCGCAGACCCGAGCATCCCTATACCCGAGGTTTATTGAATGCCTCGCTGAGTCGGGACCACGGGCAACACTACCTGGATAATCGCCTGGCCGAAATTCAGGTCAAGCGCAGGTCTGGACAGCCCAACGGCTACCAGGTCAGCAGTACCGAGTACCTGCCCGGCAAAGCACCGCGTCCGGCGCCTCGGAACACGCCGCCGCTGTTGCGGGTAGAGGACCTGACCCTGAGCTACGGCGAGCGCAATGTGCTCAGCCAACTGTCGTTTCACATCGGCGAGCGCGAGACCGTGGGGCTGGTCGGTGAGTCAGGTTGCGGCAAGTCAACCTTGAGCAAAGCGCTGCTGAGATTACTGACACCCCGCCAGGGTCACATTGAGTTCGACGGTCGGGACATCGCAACGCTCACCCCTGCCGAGCAAATCCTGTGGCGCGGCCAACTGCAGATGATCTTTCAAGATCCCTACGCCGCGCTAAATCCACGGCACAGTGTCGAGACTATTCTGGACCGCGTGCAGCGCTTGCACGGCCAGACAGACCCCAGCCAACGGCGTCGCGCCCGGCAATCGATGCTCGATGCCGTGGGCTTGGCACGTGGCAGCCTGGATCGTCTGCCTCATCAATTTTCCGGCGGCCAGCGCCAGCGCATCGGTATCGCCCGGGCACTGATTATCAAACCGCGACTGGTGATTTGCGACGAGCCCGTATCGGCTCTGGACGTCTCCACCCAGGCGCAGATTCTCAACCTGCTGGTGGAGCTGCGCGAAGCCTTCGATCTGTCCTATCTGTTCATCTCCCACGACCTGTCCGTGGTGCGCTACTTCGCCGACCGGGTACTGGTCATGCATGACGCTCGCATCGTCGAACAGGCCACGGCGAAAACCCTGTGGCAAAACCCACAACACGCTTACACCCAACGTCTGCTGGCAGCGATTCCTGGTGCGCGTCAGGCGCTTGCTCCCCTGACCAGCGGCCTGTCCTTCGCTGTCGCCTGTTAACCAAGGAGCACTGTTATGAACCAACGTACCGACACACTAAAACTTGGGCTCTTCTCTATTGCCATTTGAATTTTTCGGTGACGGGATACGCCTGTCGCTGATCGCTTACCAACTTCCCGCTGGCCGGGGTATTACCGTCAAGGAGACAATGACCATGACACAAATAGACGCTGCCTGGGGCTCGGGACCGACCCCTGAATACGAAAAACTGGCTGAACGATTTCGCCCCTTGTTCGCCACCTTGCGCGAAGGAGCAATAGCCCGTGAGCGGGAGCGCCGCCTGCCGGTCCAGGAGCTGCAATTGCTGAAAGCTTCGGGTTTCACCGCGCTACGGGTACCCGTCGCTTACGGTGGATCAGGCGTCAGCTTGCCTGAGCTCACCAACCTGTTGATCGAACTCGGTGAAGCCGATTCCAACCTCGTGCAAGCGTTGCGCGGGCATCTGGGTTTTACCGAGAACGTGCTCAACAGCTTTGATGAGGAACGGCGCAAGGTCTGGCTGGAGCGATTGGGGCGTGGCGAAACTGTTGGCCCGGCGACCGGCGAAGTGGGTCAAACACAGCAGTCGCAATTGGACTCGCGCCTATATCTGGATGGCGAGCAGTGGCGCATCGACGGTACCAAGTTTTACACCACCGGTTGCTTGTACAGCGACTGGGTCGATGTCGCTGTCAGCGATTATGAAGGTAAACGCATGTCAGCCACCGTGCGTCGCGATGCAGAGGGCGTGGAGGTGGTTGATGACTGGAATGGTTTCGGCCAGACCCTTACCGCCAGTGGCACCACCCACTTTCGAGGCGTCGCGGTGGACCCTCGCAACATCCAGGATAATGCCGATCGCTTCCAATACTCGCCGGCGTTTTATCAGATCATCCACCTGGCAAACCTGGCCGGTATTGGTCGCGCCTTGAGCGGTGAAGTGGCCGTGGCAGTCGCCAATCGCACCCGCAGCTTCAGCAACGGCAACGCATCACGGGTCGCCCAGGACCCACAGGTATTGCAGGTGGTTGGCAGTCTGCGAGCCGCTGCTTATAGCGCCGGTGCCATCGTCCTGAAAAACGCCGAAGCGCTTCAGCGCGCGTATGACGCAAGGCTCAGCGGCGACGTCGAGGCGCTGAACAAGGCAGTTAACATCGCCGAACTGGAAATTGCCCAGTCGCAAACCGTGGTCAGCGACCTGATCGTAGACGCGAGTTCGCGCATGTTCGATGCCCTGAGTGCCTCTGCGACCCTGCGACCGCAAGGCCTGGATCGCTTCTGGCGCAATGCCCGGACATTGACCTCTCACAACCCACGCATTTACAAGGACCGCATAGTCGGTGATTTTGCGGTAAATGGCACGCCGCCGCCGCCCCAATGGAAAATAGGTATCGCTTGATCTGCTTCCCTGAGCGCTGAGGGGGCATTTCGAAGGGGCATGGGCGTAAATGCGCCCCTGCACGTCATATCTGGCGTGCAGGGGCCGCACGCTGTGAAAACAATGCGCCGAGTCTTCGGCAAATCACTGCATACTTTCATCACGAAAGGGCACGAGCAGTAATGCCAAGCAAACTCCATAACTCCCTCCCCGAGATAGGCATGCACAAAAACTAAATTCAGTCAGGTTTTGCATTAATTTCTTATATTCATAGGATAGGCTGATCAATCTGCCTGTTCTCGAGTACATACCTATGGCCATTAACTTCGACCTCAACGACTTGCAAGCTTTTCGTGCTGTTGTCGAGCAAGGCAGTTTTCGAAGGGCCGCCGACACTGTGCGCATCTCTCAACCGGCCCTGAGCCGGCGCATCGATAAGCTTGAAGATGCCTTGGGTGTGCGGTTGTTCGAGCGCACTACGCGTAAGGTCAGTCTGACTCAGGCCGGACGCAGTTTCATGCCCAGCGTCGAACGCTTGCTGGATGATCTGGACGTGGCGTTGCTGGGCATTAGCGAAGTGGCTTCGACCCGGCTTGGCCATGTTACTGTCGCCTGCGTACCGTCAGCGGCTTACTACTTCATGCCGCGGGTGATCGCGCATTACCACCGGCAATTTCCACGCATCAAAGTCAAAGTGCTGGACTCCAG
>NZ_JBFUKU010000157.1:0-13072 GCF_056400685.1 Pseudomonas sp. P5_A12
CACTTACCCCGGCCAGCTTTCGGGTCAGGAAATGCGTTGCACCCATCCATTGTTTAAGCGTCCCGAAGGGATGTTCCACCGTCCGTTTACGGATTCGCATCATCTCCGGCGCATTGCGCAGCCTGTCCTGCATTTCTTCCAATACGGCTTCATGCTCCCAGCGTCGAACCCGTCGTTCCGTGCTCGGTGTGCACTGCGACTTCAGCGCACAGCCCTGGCATTTGGAACTCCAGTAACGGTGCAGCTTCATGCCTTTTTCAACGTAGGAATAGTGCCAGATCAGTGCTTCGCCAGCCGGGCATATGTATTCGTTTTTTGCCGAGTCATAGATGAAGGCATCGTTATTGAAACGCCCGTCGGCCTTGGCTCCAGAGGTCATTGGCTTGGGCACATAGGCGGTGATGTTGGCATCGTGACAAGCCAGGATTTGTTCGCTTTTGAAGTAACCTCGGTCAGCCACTACCGACAGCGTTTCCGATGCCATCGCCTCGCGGGCCTGCTTGGCCATCGAGCTGAGTTGATCGCGGTCGGAACCGACGTTAGTCACCTCATGTGCAACGATCAAATGGTGCTGAGTATCGACTGCCGTCTGCACGTTGTAACCGACGATTCCGGTGCCGCGCGTCATCATGGAACGGGCGTCTGGATCGGTCAGAGAGACCTGTTTATCCGGTGATTCGTTGAGCTGGATTTCAATCGCTTGAAGCTCCTTCATTTGCGTCTTCAGCTTGGCGATTTTCTCTTCCAGTCGCACGGCGTTGGTCTCGGCGGAATTGGGTTCGTGCCGATCGGCAGTATCGAGCGCGGCCAGGTAACGGTTGATGCTCGACTCAATGTCCTCCATTCGCCGTTTCAGTTTCGCGCTGGTGAAATTGCGGTCGCGATTGTTGACCGCCTTGAATTTGCTGCCGTCGATGGCGACCAGATTTTCTCCGAACAGCCCCAACTGCTGGCAGAGCACGACGAACTGACGGCAGACGCCTCGGATCGCCTTGCTATTGTCTTTTCGGAAGTTGGCGATGGTCTTGAAATCAGGTGTCAAACGCCCGGTCAGCCACATCAACTCGACATTACGTTGAGCTTCTCGCTCCAGACGTCGGCTCGACTGAATGCGGTTGAGATAGCCGTAGATGTAGATCTTCAACAGGACTGCGGGGTGGTAAGCGGGACGGCCTGTGTCAGCCGGAATAGCACCGTCGAAACCCAAGGAAACCAGGTTGAGTTCATCGACAAAGACGTCGACTACGCGCACCGGATTGGTATCGCTGACGTAGTCGTCGAGGCTTTCGGGAAGTAAGGTGCCTTGGCCTCGATGTTCACCTTGGATAAAGCGCTTCATGGGCGATCCCTGCGATGAATTCCTCAGAAATCATAGCAAGGGTTCACGAATGCGTTTTTACACACTCTCGGCCAGAAGCGGGCACTGGGGATCTACAAACGCAGGGGCAACTCAGCCAAGCCTGATGCCCCGGCGCCTCTCTCGGCAGAGACACTGTGCCCAAGCTTATTTGACCAGTAATACCGGAACTGAAACCTCATGCACCACGCGGCTGGCCACCGAACCCAATAGTAGGTTTGAGAGGTTACTCATCCCACGGGTGCCCATTACCACGGTGTCGCAGCCCAACGCCTTCACCGCCTTGGCCACCTCTTTCACGACCTCCCCCGTCGACTCGTGTATCCGGTGATGGACGTTCGCGGCCTGGAGGATCTCCGCCGCCTCGTTGTTGACGTCTGCTGAGTGCTGTAGAGCTGAGGTGTTCATCTGCTCCACCATCTCGCGAGTAATATAATCACCATACAAAACGGGCGCTGACTGGACATTGAGCACATGCACCTCAAGGTCTGGATACACCCGGGAGAATTCAACCAGATACTGCAGGGCCCGCTTTACGTTTCCAGAGCCATCGAAAGGAACCAATACTTTTTGCATTTAGACACCTCATCGCACTTCAAACTCGTGACACGGATTCAGAGTAAAGACAGCGATACTCTGGTGGTCAAGTCAGTGCAATTACCAGCTGCCAGGCATAAAAAACCCAGACTAGGCGTTAACTTGGTTGGGCGTGTCTACCACGCCCACCGGTATCGCTATACCGGTTGGAGGGCTGGCCTGCAAACAGTCGCGGTTGGTATGAACCTGAGGCACTCACGAATAATCCTCATTACGCAAAAATAGTTAGTGGCGGTCTACTGCCAGGTGATGTCGGGCGCGGGCTGGACGACAAACCTGCCGCTCACCAAGTCCGCTGCTGGCCGGATTACTGCCCTTGGTGACAGACAGATATTGGCCGATAGCAACCTGTGCCACCGGATATATTAGGACTTCTTTTTTCGAGGAGGGCGAAACTGACGCGCAGAATTACTTAGCAACGCACGACCTGACAGGCACGACTGGAGACCCTGTATTACTCGCCACGTTTCAGAGCTGTGCGAACGCTTTCCGGTCTACAAAGCCTGATCATCCACCAGCGTTAGCTGCGGAATTAAGTACGTCGCTGGAGTGTTTTTGATCTGTTAAAGGTTGGCATCGGTCCTTCCAACTCGCACGCTGTCGGGCACGATGCGTGCAGCCGTGCGCTTCTCCGAGGGGCTGAGGAACCAAGGCTTGCAGGAGCAAGTGGAGAGTGTGCGGGCAGAACTGTACGGTTCTCTCGGCACCACAGGAAAAGGACACGGAAGCGACAAAGCAGTACCGCTTTGGCTGGAAGGGGAATATCCCGATACGGTCGATACCACGGCAGTTGAGGCAAGGTTAGCAGTGATTCGTGGTTCTGGAATCCTAAAGCTTTTGGGGGAGAAGCCCATTCGCATTGTCGAAAAAGAGTACTTGGCGATGATCCGTAAACCTCTGCCCTATAACCCAAACGGCATGATCATGTGTGCCTTCGACTGAGCGGGGTTACAGATAAGCAGTCTTGAATATTACTCGGTGGGCGACGGGTTTGTGGTGGATGAAGACGCTATGGGACTTGACCGTATCTGGGCCATCGCTAGCGTGGATAGTCAACGCTAGCGATGGACGACACAGCAACCGCAGGCATGCCGTGCTCTTATGTGGTCTCAGTGTAAAATTTGTGCAAGAAAGGCCGTGGCCCGAGTGCTTTTCGGGGCGCTGAAGAAGTCCTGAGGCGGTGCGTCCTCAATGATCTGGCCGCCGTCGAGAAACAACACGCGCTCGGCCACTTGGCGGGCAAAGCCCATCTCGTGGGTCACGCAGAGCATGGTCATACCGCTGCCGGCCAGGTTAACCATTACATCCAACACTTCGCTTACCATCTCCGGGTCGAGCGCCGAGGTGGGTTCGTCGAACAGCATGATTTTGGGTTCCATGCACAACGCCCGGGCGATGGCCACGCGCTGTTGCTGCCCCCCCGAGAGTTGGCTGGGGTACTTGCTGGCCTGGGTGGCGATACCGACTTTTTGCAGGAAGTGCTGGGCCAGTTCCTCGGCCTTCTTACGGCTCAGGCCACGCACCGAAATCGGGGCCAGGGTGCAGTTATCGAGCACGCTCATGTGCGGGAACRGATTGAAATGCTGGAACACCATACCTATTTCACTGCGGACCTTAGCGGCCTCACGATTGGTCTGGGCCAGGTCGGTGCCGTTGACCAGAATGCGGCCTTTTTCGGCGACTTCCAAGCGGTTGATGCAGCGGATCAGCGTCGATTTTCCGGAGCCGGAAGGCCCACAGAGCACGATGCGCTCGCCTTCGCGCACTTTCAGATCGATGTTGTGCAGCACATGGAAGGCGCCATAGAACTTATTCAGCCCGGCGATATCAACCACCACCTTACGGGTGTCCGGGCTTGCGGCGAGCGGAGTGTCTACAAGGGCAGAGAGGGCATGCATGGTCTTGTCTCCGGCAATCAGTGAAAGCGCTCGGCGCTGTACGGGGCAGGGTTGGTAAAGGGGGTGGCACCGGTCATTAACTCGGCCAGAAGACGGCCGCAGACCGGGCCGAGGGTCAGGCCATGGTGGGCATGCCCGAAGTTGAACCATAAACCTTTGTGTCGTGGCGCCGGGCCGATCACCGGGCACATGTCCGGCAAGCATGGACGGCGTCCCAGCCAAGGCTCGGCATCCAAGCGTTCGCCCAGCGGGTAGAAGGCGCGTGCCAGCTCTTCGCAGCGACGTAGCTGGATTTCGTTGACCGGGTCGTGGCTGTCGGCGAACTCGATCCCGGTGGTCAGGCGAATGCCGCCGACCATCGGTGCCAGGACATAACCGCCCACCGGGTCAAGCAGCGGTTGTTGCAAGTGCGTGCCAGGCAGGGCGGCATAGTGCATGTGATAACCGCGCTTGATCGCCAATGGAATGTCATACCCCAGTGGCTCGAAAATGCCCCGGGCTTGGGGGCCGAGGGCGACCACGGCTTCGTCTGCAATCACCAGGCCTTGTTCGCTCTGCACTTCCCATTTACCCACGCGCTGGCGCAAGGAGAGGGCGTCACCAAGGACGAACACGCCGCCGCGTTTGACGAACAGTTCGGCATAACCGCGTGTCAGGCCACCGGGGTCGCTAACGGTCTTGGGGTCCAGCCAGTGAATGCCGCCGACCACGCAGCTGTGCAAGCCCGGTTGACGGGCATGCATCTGGTCGCGGTCGAGCACTTCGTAATTCAGGCCATAGTCCATGAGCGCAGCAGCGTCGCTTTGGGCCTTGGCAAACGCCGGTGGAGAATTGTAGGCCTCGACCCAGCCACTGGCCTGGATCAAGTGATCCATGCCGGCCGGTGCAGAGAGCAGGTCGTGCTCGCTGACGCAGTGCTCCACCAACGGCAGCATGGCCCGGGTTGCGGCGGCCAAGCCCTTGGTCCCGGAGTGCCGCCAGTACTGCAGCAGCCACGGACTGGCCTTGGGCAGGTGCTTCAGGCTGTAGCGCACGTCCGACTGCTGGTTGCCGGCGTAGCGCAACAGGCTCGACAGTTGGCGCGGGAACGCGTAGGGAATTACGCTGGCGCGCTCGATCAGCCCGGCATTGCCGTGGCTGGTGCCGTTACCCGGCTGCTGGCGGTCGATGAGCACAACCTTACGACCACGGGCCTGTAAATGGAGTGCGGTACTGACACCGACAATCCCTGCGCCCAGAACGATGGTTTCGCAATGCATGGTATATCCCTGATACAGGGGCGCCCACGGCAGCCCGAGAAAATTTGGTTTACTGCAGGTGACGGCCGAGGCGGCCCTCGATCGCTTTCAGGCTGCGCCGCACGACCTCCACAATCAGCAGGTAGAGCACGGCGGCCCAGAGGTAGATTTGGAAGTCGAAGCTGCGCGAGAAGGCCAGCTTGGTCACCCCCATCAAGTCGTAGATGGTCACCAGCGAGGCAATGGCGCTGGCCTTGATCATCAGAATCAGTTCATTGCCCAGCGGGCCAATGGCGACCAGCAGGGATTGCGGCAGGATGACTTTGCGAAAGGTGGTCCAGCGCGACAGACTGAGGGCTTTCGAGGCTTCGCGCTGGCCTTGGGTCACAGCCAGGATGCTGCCGCGCAAAATCTCGGCCTGATAGGCCGCAGTGTTCAGGGTGAAGGCCAGCAGCGTGCAGAACCATGCGTCACGGAAGAACCACCACATACCCACGTCCTGCCAGAAACCTTTAAACGAACCCAGGCCGTAATAGAGCATGAACAGCTGCGCCAGCAGCGGCGAACCACGGAAGAAATACACGTAGACGCCGGTAAAACGACTGATAAAGCGGTTACTCGACAACCGGCCCAGGGCGATCAGCAGACCGAGCAGGGCACCGAGCGTGAAGGAAATGGCTACCAGCTTGGCAGTCACCAACAAGCCTTCGATGAAGCGGGGACCGTATCGCTCCAACAAGTCCGGGTTGAGGAACAGATTCTGCAATTCATCGAAGCTCATGGGCGAACGCTCCGTTGATGGCGGCTGAAATACTGCTCCAAGAACTGGAACAGGCGGCCGGATATGGCCGAGAAAAACAGGTAGCCAAAGCAGGCCACGGTGTAGAACAGCATAGGTTCCTTGGTGACGCTCACCGCCAGGTTGGTCTGGCGCATCAGGTCGACGAGGGAGATAGTCGACACCAGCGACGTGTCCTTGAGCAGCGACAACCAGTTATTCGACAGACCAGGCAAAGCGATGCGTACCAATTGCGGCAGTACCACCTTGGTAAAGGTTGTGCGTCGGGACAGGCCAAGGGCGGCGGCGGCTTCGAACTGGCCCTTGGGCACTGTTTTGAAGGCGCCCAGCCAGATCTGGCTGGAAAATGCGGCGAACACCAGACTGAAGGCGATCATTGCGGCAACGAAGGGATTGATCGCGACTTCGGCCTCGTAGCCCATCGTGCCCAACAGTTTCTGCGCACCGATCTGGCAGCCGTAATAGATTATCAGCAGGGTCAGCAACTCTGGCAGTCCGCGGAACACGGTGGCAAACACCGTGCTCATGGAGCGCAACCAGCGACGTCGGGAACGGGCGGCCAAGGCCACGCCCAGACCCAGCGGCAGGCCAATCGGCAGGCAGCTCAGGGCCAGGACAATGGTCACCAGAGCGCCAGCCAGCAAGGCTGAACCCCAGCCGCCACTGGCGAAGGATAGCAATGACAGGTTTTCGAACATGCTCGAACCCTCTCGGTCAATTACGCTCGCACGCCCTCACCGCACCCGTGTGCGGGTACGCTGCAACATGTCGGCAAGGAACGACCCTCAGGCGCGCCTGAGGGCCAGGGGGTCAATAGATATCGAAGGCGAAGTAGCGACTGGAGATCTTCTTATAGGTGCCGTCGGCAATGATCTCATCCAGCGCCTTGTTGAAGCGTTCGCGCAGGACATCGTCACCCTTGCGCACTGCGATCGAGGCATCGGCGGTGGTGCCGTTGACGTCGCCAATGATCTTGCAGCAGTCCTTGCCAGCGCTGTCGACCCAGGCCAGCAGCGGGAATTTGTCGGCAATCACCCCGTCGATCCGGCCAGTCGCCAAGTCGCTGTTGGCTTCATCGAGGGTAGGGTAGAGCTTCACGTCGGCGCCGGCTGGGCCGTAATGATCTTCGGCATAGATGGCCTGGGTCGAGGATGACTGGGCACCGACTGTGCGACCCTTGAAATTGGTCTGGGCGTCGGTGATGTTCGAATCCTTGGGTACCGCCACGGACAGGGGGGTGCGGTAGTAATGCCGGGTGAAATCGATTTTCTGCTTTCGCTCATCGGTGGCGATCATCGAAGCCACGACCGCATCGTATTTCTTCGCCATTAGCGCCGGGATAATCCCTTCCCAGTCCTGGGCAACGATGCTGCACTGCACGTTCATCCGTTCGCACAGCGCGTTGGCGATATCCACATCGAAACCGTGCAGCTTGTTTTCCGAGTCAACGTAGTTGAACGGCGGGTAAGCGCCTTCGGTAGCAATCTTCAGTACTTCAGCCTGCGCGCTGGTAGCCCCGAACAGGACCATTGCGCATGCACCGGCAAAGCGAATGACGTGTTTCATCTAGCACCTCGTTTTATTGTTTTGAGTGTGGTGACGATGTGTATCCAACGAACTCGTTGTGTAAGGCCGCGATGGCTTCAAGACGCTTTTCGACCTCCGGACCCAGCTGTTTGCAGACGTCGTTGACCAGCAGATGGACCAGCGACAGCATCGCCGCTGTTGATTCCCAAAACAGATTGAATTCGGTGGGCACGCGGAACACCTCATCAGCGTTCTGTTCGGCCCAGTCGCAAAAGGTGTCAGTGATCAGCGTCACAGGGATTCCGGCATCACGGGCCTTGCGGCACAGGGTCAGGGCGTGGCGGGAATAGCGGCGGGCTTCGAACACCACCAGCGCACTTTCTTCGGGGGCACTGAGCAATACGTCGGCGTAATGACCGGCGGCACCGTCGACCCAGTGTGTGTCATCGCGCAGGTATTGCAGCAGATGAACCATGGACGCCGCGATGCCACGCTCTGTCTGGAACCCGGCGACGAACACCTTGCGTCGGGTGGCGAGTCGCTGGCTGACGCTGTGCCAGGTCGGGGTGAGACTGTATTCGTAAACCTTGACCAAGGCCGCCACTTCCAACTCGAAGCTGCGCGGCAGGCCTTGCGGACCCTGACTGGCCTGATGGCGAAACTCCTGCAAGCGATCGCCCACCAGCCAGGGGCCTTCGCCTAGGTCGATCTTGAGATCGTTTTTCAGGTCTTTGAAGTGGCTATATCCGATGGATCGACAGAAGCGCCCGACACTGGATTCACTGACGTTCAATTTCGCGGCAATATCAGCGGCGGTCTGGAAGGGCAGTTCATAGAGGTTGGCCAGCATATAGTTAGCAATCACCCGGCCAGAGGCGGCGGCGGTTGAAAGACTGCTTTCAAGGCGTTGTTTGATGGGCTGGCTCAATGCTGCTTCCTGTTATTTTTCAGCGCTTACGTAAGAAAATGCGTGTTTTCTGTCATTAAGTCAATATGTGGCAGATAACTGTCACAGGTCGTGGGTCCCTACAGGGCCACTGGCCGCATGCTCATTGTCATCTCGAAGATCTGCCGCGCTCGGAACAAAAGCTAGCGTGTCGGTATCACGCATCTGGTTTTCAGCCTTACGGACTGAATCGAATTTTCTATCGTGTTGGTTATGAATGTCCTGTCCTGGTGTTGGACATTTTCGCTTCTCTGTTGAAGCGCTGCCGAAATCAGCGACCTCAATTTTCGCCGCATCCTCTGTTCCTTGCTGACAACTCCTACATTTTTCCATTGGTACATTTGCTAGCGTAAGCGTCTTCACATTCGCGTTTGCTCAGTGACGGCGGTGAGCCGTCTTGGCTAAAAAGGAAGGGTTGGAAGGTGATGGATTACTCGTTCCCGTTGAAGGTTGTTGATCAAGAGATAATTGAATCGTTGCGCGATCGGATGGATGACGCAGGATGCAGTTTCGAGTTTGTAGTCGTCGCACCTGATAGTGATTTTGTGATTGATGAGTCAGTGCATCGGCGAGTCTTAGGTGAGCTATATGGGCAGATTATGGCGGGCCAGCTTGAGTGGCATCGTAGGCTTGTGCAGACACTGCCGGATGCCGATTACCCGCTACCGACCATGACGTGGAATCTGGAAAAGGCCACAGCCACTCTTCTAACTCAAGCGCAGGTTCGTAATCTGACACTGTCCGAGGGGTATGAGTCAGGGGAGCTGGCGCTCTATGGCCATTTTTGTGAGTCGCCGAATTCATCGACGCTTGATAAGGAAAACGAGGGGGTTAAACAGCTTTTTCGCGATTGGCTAGAAGTGCTCGGACTTGAGGATCGAGACGATGTCGTTGGACTTTGATCAGGTGCGTAAATTTCAGCGCAGTCGAGTTAAGGGAGTAATACCAATATTGAAACCCCAGAATAATCAGGGCTCTAACGTATAAGTACGGCAGAGGCGATGTTCGCCATTATTAATCAAGGCCCATAGAGACTCATTTTATTTTATCACAACTCTGCCATGTTTCAGGCGCCAAATATTTTACTCGTCAGAATGGACTGAAAAGCGATTGGTCTTAGCACGATTGATTCATACGTTCTATTACAAACTCAGCCATAAATAACAAAGTGTCCAGCGCTACTAGTCGCTGAGGAGGGCTACAGGTCGACAAAAGACTGACAAAAAAACAATCGAATTCTCCCTGTTAAGCCGGTGATACATCATGATCAAGATCATGACCTGCATTGTAATAGGAGTAGTAATTGCAGGATGCAACGGCATTGTAAAACCCGACTTGTCGGGGGCGACTGATAATTCATACTTTATAGTCTTCTCAGGCTTTCCATTGCCGTATCTATATATGGCCTCAGCCGTGCAATGGAACGAGGACTACGCCGTCACCACCCGCCACACCCCGTTCATCCCTAACGTGAAACACAGTTGCAGCACAGGCTGCGACCTCGTCTTCATCCAGCACAAGGCCAGCGGCCGCTACCTGTCATGGCGCGCACCGCGTGTGGGTGAAAACATAACTGCCGTGGGGGCGAGCCCGCTCCTTACGACCGTCACCGGGAAAGGCAAGGTGTATCCACCGCCTTTCATCAATACCGATGAAGACAGCGGTGATCGCTATGCCATCCATGATGCCCCGACGATCAAGGGGATGTCGGGCGGGCCAGTCATCGCCAGTGACGGCTGTATTGTCGGTATCAATATGGGTTTTTACTCCACCACACTGCACGATGTGAGCTTTCACCCCGGCGTAAAGGGAGCTGAGAGGATCAGCATCTTTGTCCCTTACTCGATCATTCAGCGTGAGTGGGAGCTGTTGCAGAAAAAGCTTAACGATCCGCGCGGCACGAAATAAATCGAGATGTAGGATGGATTGTGAAGCGATCTCTCGCACTGCAAGCTGATCCGTTCCGGAGTGCAGTTCGATACGCCCCCAGTCGGGTTGCTTGGTTGAATGCGATAGAGGTGGCATGTAAAGCCTGAGAACGTTCTCGTATCTACCTACCGAGCAAGCCTCGCGCTCACCCAGGCATCGGCGATTTTGCGCAGTATGCGAGCCGCATATCGCCGGCCTTAACGCCTGAAGTAGTGCACCTTGACGGTCATTCAACGCACCTAAACCATCTGATTGGGTAGCAATCACGAAGGTAAATCCGAATGCGTTTTGGTTGCAACAAACTGCTCATCGGATTTTTAAGGTACTTACTTGATCTGGTGGCTAGTAGCCGCTATTCCTTAAGTTACTGACATGTGGGCACTACAGGGAAAAAACATGATGCCGAGATTCGTTGTTGTCCCCTCGATTCCAAAGGAAACCGGATCAACACGCAGTGGGGCGCGTTTCTACTGCACGACGGCGCCTATAGATTTCGACATCTACGATAATGAAGGTAAGTGCAGGCTAAAAATCTGCTATCCGACACGAATTGAGGCCAATGCAGAATGCGAACGGCTGAATTCGGAAATTCTTGAAAGCGCGCTTGCTGAATACTCATGAGTTAACTAATCATGATCTTCGACAGCCAGAGCAGTAACGGCACCGTCAGCGTGAAGACTTTTCATGCTGTGCTAAAGCATCCACTTCATCAGGATATGAGAGGCGATCCAAGGTGAAGCCTCGGCTATGCACCAAGCAATTGTTAGAGTGACAGACAAGTAAGCTGCAAAAAACTTGATCACTGCACGGGTTTCCATCGCCCTCATCCCCTTGATGCGATTCGTTACCGTTGGACGCAATTCAACGCTCGCGGTTCAATACCGGTCATCGCGGGAATTCGGGGCGTGGCGGATTCCATGCTCAACCCGGCAAATGGCATCCGCTAAAGCGTCGCGAATTTCGAGGGCTACCTGCATGGAGCTCAAGCGGGTAGGGGATAGGGAGTCCGAAAACAAAAAGCCCGCGCATGGCGGGCTTTCTGTATGGGGTCAAATCCTTTTGTTTGCTCAATCTGCGCTCCGTTGTGTGAGCGTTTCGTGAAAACCAAGTAGCAGGAACGAAAAAGCCCGGCGCAGTGGCCGGGCTCTTTATACACGTAGCCAAATCCCTTTGGCTGACTGCATTGTGTCGGGTGGATGTGACGACGGTGTGACAGGGTCGGAAACTGGGCAATTCGACCGTCTGCGCGGAATGAATCGACGTTGCCAGGTACCTCTTCCGTAGGCGCTGATCAATCTGTGTCAAAACCAGCTGCGATCATCCTCCAACTCTTCGCGGCACTGCTTGAGCTGCGAATCGAAGTTCTTTGATTGCTGCTCAACTTTGCGTGCCACCTGCATCAACCATGGCTTGCTGCGATAGGTGCCACGACGAAAGCCGCCTCGCCCTTCATGGTAAGCCAGGTACTGGTTGTAGGCGTCCGCTTTGGATATTCCAAGCTGGCTGTGGGTGCCGGTTGTATACCAGCCGATAAACATGATCGCGTCATCATAGTTGTCACGCGAACCGCCATTGCCGGTCATCTCCTTGTACTCACCCCAGACAGGGTCCAAGGCTTGCGCATAACCATAGGCAGAGCTGACTCGCCCCCAGGGAATTACCCCAAGCACGTAGTCGCGGGGAGGTAATGCATCGGAGACGAAACTGCTCTCTTGCTTCATGATCGCCATCGCAACGTGTTGAGGCGTACCCCATTCTTTCTGCATTTCTAGCGAGTCTTCGTACCAGTCTGGGTACTCACGATAGATACTGCACAGATTATTCTGATCCTTTGGCGGCGCCGTCGTGCAGCCGGTCAAGATCGCAACCACTAGAAACAGTGCTAAAACTCGCCCTTGTTTCATCCATAGCCCTCAAAAAAAGGGTGCTAGTAGCCCTCCGCTCTCAGCACAGAATCTGTGTAAAGCCCAGCGAGGATGATGGTCTCAGGGGGGGGCGTTGAGCGACTCCCATGGCCGCTCAATGCAAGTTGGCTTTAAAAGAGAATAAAAGCAGAAGCCGTTGTTTGATTCAGGTCGATGTTGCCGACCTCCAGTACTTCATATTCAGCGCGGATACCAATGTTGCGAAATACATCAAATTCAACGCCGGCACCGTAGGTCAGATCCACTCCAGTGTCGTCATCGCTGGCATTGCCGTCAGCATCCCAGGCATGAGCACCGACACTGCCGTAAAGGCGTACTCGGTCTCCCAGCGGAAAGCCGACATGGGCGCTGGCCTGGACAGACTTGCCATCGAAATCAAGATTCTTGTCCTCGAATTGGCCGAGATCAACGAAGGCGCCCTCGAAGGCCAGATAGCCGTTGAGACGATAGCCGGCAAAAACCTTATAGCTGGAGTCTTCATCGCTCAGATGGGATTTGTCGGTTTCAATGTTGCTTACGCCAGCTCCAAGATACAAACCTCTGTCATCCGCGAGTGCCTGGAAAGACAGCAACGAAAGCAGTGAAACGAAGCCAAGGTTTCGGAATAGCATGTGAGGTGGAGTCCTTCTACAGGTTGTCGATTGTGAGGTGTTGGCTGAGAATTTGAGTGATCGCGAAGACTGATAGAAGTCATTGATTGATATTTTTGAGTAACTTCAATCAAGGCGGTTGCAGGAGCTGAGTGCAACACGGTTAGGCCACAAAGTCGGGAAAGGTGGGATCGACAATGTCTTGAACGGAAAGATTGACTGTGATGTAGAAATCCTTGCACGCCCATAGATAGGTGCAGTAATCC
>NZ_JBFUKU010000158.1:0-13069 GCF_056400685.1 Pseudomonas sp. P5_A12
GGCACTTGCAGCTCTTTGATCCCGGCTTTTTCCAGCTGGTTGATGTGGCGAGCGGTGATACGACGACCTTGCTCGACAATAACCTTGCCYTTGTCATCCWGGATRTCCAGRACRGCAATYTCACCACGCRGGCGCTGAGGCACCAGTTCCAGGCTGAGGTTTTCACCTTGCACGTGGAAGACGTTGGTGGTGTAGAAAGCGTCCAGCACTTCTTCAGTGGTATAGCCCAGCGCGCGCAGCAGTACCGATGCAGGCAGCTTGCGACGACGGTCGATACGCACGAACACGCAGTCTTTCGGGTCGAACTCGAAGTCCAACCACGAACCGCGGTAAGGAATGATGCGGGCGGAGTACAGCAGTTTACCGGAGCTGTGCGTCTTGCCACGGTCGTGGTCGAAGAACACGCCCGGGGAACGGTGCAGCTGGGAAACGATTACACGCTCGGTACCGTTGATTACGAAGGTACCGTTCTCAGTCATCAGGGGGATTTCACCCATGTAGACTTCTTGCTCTTTAATGTCCTTGATCGCTTTGTTCGACGATTCTTTGTCGAAAATGATCAGGCGCACTTTTACCCGCAAAGGTACGGCGTAAGTTACACCGCGCAATACGCATTCTTTGACATCAAATGCCGGTTCGCCCAGGCGATAACCGACGTACTCCAGCGCAGCATTGCCGGAGTAGCTGATGATCGGGAAAACGGATTTGAAGGCCGCATGCAGGCCCACGTCGCGGAACTGATCTTTAGTCGCTCCCGCTTGCAAGAATTCACGATACGAATCCAGCTGGATGGCCAGGAGGTACGGCACATCCATGACGTCCGGCAACTTGCTAAAGTCCTTGCGGATACGTTTTTTCTCAGTATATGAGTAAGCCATCAGCGTTCCCCAGCTTGGTCACCTGCTTGTTTGGCCCCTCCCGACGGGAGCAGCCAGAAAATCGTGCAAACCCCATGGTTTGCGCCACCACATCGGGTGGTTACAGCTCGTTATCAGCACCGACCCAGTCGGCTGCCAATAACGGAAAAAGGCCGGTGGCAAGAGCCACCAGCCATCAGCCTTTCGCTTAACGCTCGGGCTGGAGGAGCAAAGTCGATGCTTACTTCAGCTCGACTTTAGCGCCTGCTTCTTCCAGAGTAGCTTTGGCTTTGTCACCGGCATCTTTCGATACGGCTTCCAGAACCATGGCAGGAGCGCCGTCAACTACAGCCTTGGCTTCTTTCAAGCCCAGGCCGGTCAGTTCACGTACTGCCTTGATCACGTTAACTTTCTTCTCGCCAGCTTCCAGCAGCATGACGTTGAATTCRGTTTGCTCTTCAACAACAGCGGCAGCAGCAGCTGGRCCAGCMGMKGCARCAGCAGCGGTAACGCCGAATTTTTCTTCGAAAGCTTTGATCAGCTCAACAACCTGGATAACCGACATTTCAGCTACGGCGTTGAGGATATCGTCTTGAGAGATAGACATGAATCTAATTCCTGAATTGGGGGACGGCCTACGCGACCATCGAAATAAACAAAAAACGCGAGAAGGAGACGAGCCTTAGGCTGCGACTGCTTCTTTTTGGTCGCGAATTGCCGCCAGAGTACGAGCCAATTTGCTGGTAGCGCCTTGAATCACGCTCATCAGCTGAGAAATTGCTTCGTCACGGGTCGGCAGAGTTGCCAGTACGTCGATTTGGTTAGCTGCGAGGAACTTGCCCTCGAACGCAGCTGCCTTGATCTCGAACTTGTCCTGACCTTTTGCGAATTCCTTGAAGATACGAGCAGCAGCGCCCGGATGTTCGTTGGAGAATGCAATCAAGGTCGGGCCGGTGAACACGTCGTTGAGAACACTGAATTCAGTGTCAGCAACAGCGCGCTTGAGCAGAGTGTTACGTACTACACGTACGAAAACGCCAGCTTCACGAGCCTCTTTACGGAGTCCGGTCATCGCGCCTACTGTTACGCCACGGGCATCAACCACGACAGCGGACAGAGCGACTTTGGCAGCCTCGTTGACTTCAGCGACGATGGCCTTCTTGTCTTCGAGTTTAATTGCCACGGGTTTAACTCCTGCTTGTTACCGTTTCATCCAACCGGAGTCGGATGTCGTTTTGGTGTCTGATTCGGTAAGGAACCGGGAGCACCATCTGCGTAGGCTTGAGGTTTAAGACTTACGTCGCCTACGGTCTTGGATAGCCCCCGCCAGGCAGGGACCCCAATCTTTCAATTGGCGCAATCGCTTGCGCCAACTTGTGTCTTACGCGTCGAGCGAGCTTTGGTCGATGACCAGACCTGGGCCCATAGTGGTGCTCAGGGTAACGCGCTTGACGTAAATGCCTTTCGAGGAAGCTGGTTTGATACGCTTCAGATCAGCGATCAGGGCTTCAACGTTTTCCTTCAGCTTGACGGCGTCGAAACCRATCTTGCCAACGGAAGTGTGGATGATGCCGTTTTTGTCGGTGCGATAACGAACCTGACCAGCCTTGGCGTTTTTAACCGCGGTAGCTACGTCTGGAGTTACGGTGCCGACTTTAGGGTTTGGCATCAGGCCGCGTGGACCGAGGATCTGACCCAACTGACCAACAACGCGCATTGCATCCGGGGATGCGATAACTACGTCATAGTTCAGGTCGCCGCCTTTCATTTCGGCAGCCAGATCGTCCATACCTACACGGTCAGCGCCGGCAGCCAGAGCGGCCTCAGCAGCTGGACCCTGGGTGAACACAGCAACGCGAACGGTCTTGCCAGTGCCGTGTGGCAGCACAGTAGCGCTACGAACAACCTGGTCAGATTTACGCGGGTCAACACCCAAGTTTACAGCAACGTCAAACGACTCGCTGAACTTGACAGTCGACAGCTCAGCCAGCAGAGCAGCAGCGTCTACAAAGTTGTAGGACTTGCCTGCTTCGATTTTGCCGGCGATAGCCTTTTGACGCTTGGTCAACTTAGCCATTACACACCCTCCACGTTAAGGCCCATGCTACGAGCAGAACCGGCGATAGTACGCACGGCTGCTTCCATATCAGCTGCAGTCAGATCCGCGTTTTTGGTTTTCGCGATTTCTTCCAGCTGAGCACGAGTCACGGTGCCAACCTTAACGGTGTTCGGACGAGCGGAACCGCTAGTCAGACCAGCAGCCTTCTTCAGCAGAACCGAAGCAGGGGTGGACTTGGTTTCAAAAGTGAAGCTACGGTCGCTGTAGACAGTGATGATCACTGGAGTCGGCAGACCTGGCTCAAGACCCTGAGTACGGGCGTTGAAGGCCTTGCAGAATTCCATGATGTTCACGCCGTGCTGACCCAGAGCAGGACCAACAGGTGGGCTTGGGTTAGCCTGAGCGGCTTTCACTTGCAGCTTGATGTAAGCGGTAATTTTCTTGGCCATGAGGCACTCCAATTACGGGTTCAAACGCCTCGAAAGGCTCCCCGGTTACTTGCGCGTTTATCCCAGTGACGACAAAACCCCACAGCCTAGGGCTGCGGGGTTGGGATGCTTGCTCAGCTAGACTTTTTCGACCTGGCTGAACTCTAGCTCTACCGGGGTAGAGCGACCGAAAATGAGCACTGCCACTTGGATCCGGCTCTTCTCGTAGTTAACTTCTTCAACCGTGCCAGTAAAATCAGCAAACGGCCCGTCGTTGACACGCACCGACTCACCTGGCTCGAACAACGTCTTCGGCTTCGGCTTGTCGCTACCATCAGCAACGCGACGCAGAATTGCTTCTGCCTCTTTATCAGTGATTGGTGCTGGTTTATCGGCAGTACCGCCAATGAAGCCCATCACCCGAGGAGTATCCTTGACCAAGTGCCAAGTACCCTCATTCATGTCCATCTGTACCAGCACATAACCTGGGAAGAACTTTCGCTCGCTTTTGCGTTTCTGGCCATTACGCATTTCAACCACTTCTTCAGTGGGAACCAGAATTTCGCCGAAGCCATCTTCCATGCCAGCCAGCTTTACGCGCTCTACCAACGAGCGCAWGACATGCTTCTCGTAACCGGAGTAAGCATGCACAACGTACCAACGCTTAGCCACGGGACACCCTTAGCCGACAATCAAGGAAACAAGCCAGCCGAGCAGGGAATCAAGCCCCCACAACAGCAACGCCATAACCAGAACAACAGCCACAACAATCAACGTGGTCTGCGTGGTTTCTTGGCGAGTTGGCCATACGACTTTACGAATCTCGGTGCGAGCTTCCTTAACCAGTACAAAGAAAGACTTGCCCTTAACTGTCTGCAGGCCTACAAAGGCAGCTACAGCAGCAATGACGAGCAATGCAAGTACGCGGTACAGGATCGGCGAAGCAGAGTAATACTGATTGCCAACAACGCCAACAACCACCAAAGCAACTACTACTAGCCACTTGAGCAGATCGAAGCGAGAGCCTTGAGCTTCAGCTTTAGGAGTCATCTATGAAGATCCTGTGAAAAGAAAGCCAGACACACCAAGTGAATCTGGCAGGTCAGGAGGGAATCGAACCCCCAACCTACGGTTTTGGAGACCGTCGCTCTGCCAATTGAGCTACTGACCTAAAACAAAATCAGGCCGACCATTATGCCGGCCCGAAAAAGACATTACAACAATTTACTCGATGATTTTGGCTACGACGCCAGCGCCGACGGTACGACCGCCTTCACGGATAGCGAAACGCAGACCATCTTCCATCGCGATGGTTTTGATCAGGGTAACAGTCATCTGAATGTTGTCACCTGGCATTACCATTTCAACGCCTTCTGGCAGCTCGCAGTTACCAGTCACGTCAGTAGTACGGAAGTAGAACTGTGGACGGTAGCCTTTGAAGAACGGAGTATGACGGCCGCCTTCTTCCTTGCTCAGAACGTAAACTTCTGCGGTGAACTTGGTGTGCGGCTTAACCGAACCCGGCTTAACCAGAACCTGGCCACGCTCAACRTCGTCACGCTTGGTGCCGCGCAGCAGCACGCCGCAGTTCTCRCCTGCACGACCTTCGTCGAGCAGCTTACGGAACATTTCAACRCCGGTGCAGGTGGTGACGGTAGTGTCACGCAGACCAACGATTTCCAGTGGATCTTGTACGCGAACGATACCGCGCTCGATACGACCAGTCACAACAGTACCGCGACCCGAGATCGAGAATACGTCTTCGATTGGCATCAGGAACGGCTTGTCGGTCAGACGAACTGGTTCTGGGATGTAGCTATCCAGAGTTTCAACCAGYTTACGAACGGCAGTGGTGCCCATTTCGTTGTCGTCTTTGCCTTCCAGAGCCATACGAGCCGARCCGATGATGATCGGAGTGTCGTCGCCYGGGAAGTCGTAAGTGCTCAGCAGATCGCGCACTTCCATCTCAACCAGTTCCAGCAGCTCAGCGTCGTCTACCAGGTCAGCCTTGTTCAGGAAAACCACGATGTACGGAACRCCTACCTGACGKGACAGCAGGATGTGCTCACGGGTTTGYGGCATCGGACCATCAGCGGCCGAGCAAACCAGGATCGCGCCGTCCATCTGGGCAGCACCAGTGATCATGTTCTTCACGTAGTCAGCGTGACCTGGGCAGTCAACGTGAGCGTAGTGACGAATCTTCGAGTTGTACTCGACGTGTGCGGTGTTGATGGTGATACCACGAGCTTTTTCTTCTGGYGCGCTGTCGATTTTATCGAAATCAACGATAGCCGAACCGAAAACCTCGGAGCAAACACGAGTCAGAGCAGCAGTCAGGGTGGTTTTACCGTGGTCAACGTGACCGATGGTGCCAACGTTGACGTGCGGTAGGGAACGATCAAATTTTTCTTTAGCCACGACAATTAACTCCTTGCCTAAAGGGCTGAATCAGCCTTGTTTTTTGGTAACAGTTTCGACGATGTGCGACGGAGCTGTATTGTATTTTTTGAATTCCATAGAGTAGCTTGCGCGACCCTGGGACATGGAACGAACGTCGGTCGCATAACCGAACATCTCGCCCAGCGGAACTTCGGCGCGAATTACCTTGCCGGAGACCGTGTCTTCCATACCCAAAATCATGCCGCGACGACGGTTAAGGTCGCCCATCACGTCACCCATATAGTCTTCAGGCGTAACAACCTCTACCGCCATGATCGGCTCAAGCAACTCACCACCGCCCTTCTGGGCCAGTTGCTTGGTCGCCATGGAAGCAGCCACCTTAAACGCCATCTCGTTGGAGTCGACGTCGTGGTAAGAACCATCGAACACGGTAGCCTTCAGGCCGATCAGCGGATAGCCGGCAACAACGCCGTTCTTCATCTGCTCTTCGATACCCTTCTGGATCGCCGGGATGTATTCCTTAGGAACCACACCACCCACGACTTCGTTCACGAATTGCAGACCTTCCTGACCTTCGTCAGCAGGAGCAAAACGAATCCAGCAATGACCGAACTGGCCACGACCGCCGGACTGACGAACGAACTTGCCTTCGATTTCACAGTTCTTCGTGATGCGCTCACGATAGGAAACCTGAGGCTTACCAATGTTGGCTTCGACGTTGAACTCACGGCGCATCCGATCAACCAGGATGTCCAGGTGCAGCTCGCCCATGCCGGAGATGATCGTTTGACCAGTCTCTTCATCGGTTTTGACGCGGAAAGATGGATCTTCCTGAGCAAGTTTGCCCAGAGCGATACCCATTTTTTCCTGGTCATCCTTGGTCTTAGGCTCTACGGCAACCGAAATAACCGGCTCCGGGAAGTCCATGCGAACGAGGATGATCGGCTTGTCAGCGTTGCACAAAGTCTCACCAGTGGTGACGTCCTTCATGCCGATCAAGGCCGCGATGTCACCAGCGCGCACTTCCTTGATTTCTTCACGGGCGTTTGCGTGCATTTGCACCATACGACCCACGCGCTCTTTCTTGCCTTTAACCGAGTTGATCACGCCGTCGCCGGAGGCCAACACGCCCGAGTAAACTCGAACAAAGGTCAAGGTACCCACGAATGGGTCGGTAGCGATCTTGAACGCCAGAGCCGAGAACGGCTCGCTGTCGTCTGCGTGACGCTCCATTTCCTTGGTCTCGTCATCCGGGTCAGTACCCTTGATGGCAGGAATGTCGGTAGGAGCCGGCAGGTAGTCGATAACGGCGTCGAGAACCAGGGGAACACCCTTGTTCTTGAAGGAAGAACCGCAAACAGCCAGAACGATCTCACCAGCGATAGTACGCTGACGCAGAGCGGCCTTGATTTCCGCGTTGGTGAGTTCTTCACCTTCGAGGTACTTGTTCATCAGCTCTTCGCTGGCTTCGGCCGCAGCCTCAACCATGTTACCGCGCCACTCGTTAGCCAATTCCTGCAGCTCAGCAGGGATAGGCTCGCGACGTGGAACCATGCCTTTGTCAGCATCGTTCCAGTAAACAGCTTCCATGGCCAACAGATCGATCTGACCCTGGAAATTGTCTTCGGAACCGATAGCCAACTGGATCGGCACCGGAGTGTGACCCAGACGCTGCTTGATCTGACCGATCACGCGCAGGAAGTTCGCACCAGCACGGTCCATCTTGTTTACGTAAACAAGACGTGGAACACCGTACTTGTTGGCTTGACGCCATACGGTTTCCGACTGAGGCTCCACACCCGAGGTGCCGCAGAACACAACTACCGCGCCGTCGAGAACACGCAGGGAACGCTCAACTTCAATAGTGAAGTCAACGTGGCCCGGGGTATCGATGACGTTGAAGCGGTATTGGTCCTTGTGCTGCTTCTCAGAACCCTGCCAGAAGGCGGTAATAGCAGCAGAAGTAATGGTAATACCACGCTCCTGCTCCTGAACCATCCAGTCTGTGGTCGCGGCGCCGTCATGCACCTCGCCCATCTTGTGACTTTTGCCAGTGTAAAAAAGGACGCGCTCGGTGGTGGTGGTTTTACCAGCATCCACGTGTGCAACGATACCAATGTTACGGTAGCGATTAATCGGTGTTGTACGAGCCATAAAGCCCTCGCAAAATTAGTGACGCTAAAATTAGAAGCGGTAGTGCGAGAAAGCCTTGTTGGCTTCAGCCATACGGTGCACGTCTTCACGCTTCTTAACTGCAGCACCTTTACCTTCAGCGGCGTCCAACAGTTCGCCAGCCAAACGCAGAGCCATAGACTTCTCGCCGCGTTTGCGGGCGAAGTCTACCAACCAGCGCATTGCCAGAGCGTTACGACGGGACGGGCGAACTTCGACCGGAACCTGGTAAGTAGCACCGCCTACACGGCGCGACTTTACTTCGACCAGCGGAGCGATGGCGTCGAGAGCTTTCTCGAAGATTTCCAGGGGATCGCTGTTCTTGCGTTCTTTAACTTTTTCCAGCGCGCCATAAACGATACGTTCGGCAACGGCTTTCTTGCCGCTTTCCATTACGTGGTTCATGAACTTGGCCAGGATCTGGCTGCCGTATTTTGGATCGTCAAGCACTTCGCGCTTGGCTGCTACGCGTCTTCTTGGCATGGATAAGCCCTCAAACGGTCTTCAGGTTCGCTCGGAATCGGTGCCCGTACGGGACGCCTCCGACCTTACTCTTATCGACTCAGAAAAATAGAAAATCAGTTTTTACAAAAAGCCGCTACTACTTAGGCTTCTTGGTACCGTACTTCGAACGACCYTGGTTACGACCTTTAACGCCGGAAGTATCCAAAGAACCGCGTACGGTGTGGTAACGAACACCTGGCAAGTCTTTTACACGACCGCCGCGGATCAGTACCACGCTGTGCTCTTGCAGGTTGTGGCCTTCACCGCCGATGTACGAGGAAACCTCGAAACCGTTGGTCAGACGCACACGGCATACTTTACGCAGTGCCGAGTTAGGTTTTTTCGGCGTGGTGGTATACACACGGGTGCATACGCCACGACGTTGCGGGCAGTTCTGCAGCGCAGGTACGTCGGATTTCTCGACGATACGCTTACGCGGCTGACGTACCAGCTGGTTGATAGTTGCCATCTACTAGCTCCACTGTTGTCTTGCGACGCTATTGTCTTGCAAGAAAAGCAAAATGGCAGGAACGAATTCCCGCCAAATTTAGGGGTACAAGAGTCTAAAGAGGATCTTGCCCCCAGTCAAGGCAAGGCCCCGATCTCTCCGCCCTTCAAACCTCGACAAATTGTCTCGATTCGATGAACGGAGCGGTCAGGGCCTTACGCTCATTTATCGCAGAACTCAGTTACCGCTAGAGTTCAGCGCTTCGGTCAGTGCAGCTTCCACTTCACTGGCGCTTACGCGCAACGGTTTGTCAGCATCACGGCGACGCTTACGCTCGCTGTGATAAGCCAGACCGGTACCGGCCGGGATCAGACGACCCACGACCACGTTTTCTTTCAGGCCGCGCAGGTAATCGCGCTTGCCGGTTACCGCCGCTTCGGTCAATACGCGAGTGGTTTCCTGGAAGGAAGCCGCCGAGATGAACGATTCGGTGGACAACGACGCCTTGGTGATACCCAGCAGTACGCGAGTGAACTTGGAAACGAATTTCTCGTCGCCAGCCAGACGCTCGTTCTCTACCAGAACGTGAGTCAATTCCATCTGGTCGCCCTTGATGAAACTGGAATCGCCAGACTCAGCGATTTCAACTTTACGCAGCATCTGACGCAGGATGGTCTCGATGTGCTTGTCGTTGATCTTCACGCCTTGCAGACGGTAAACGTCCTGGATCTCGTTCACGATGTACTTGGCCAGCGCACTCACACCCAGCAGACGCAGGATGTCGTGTGGATCGCTCGGGCCGTCGGAGATAACTTCGCCGCGGTTTACCTGTTCGCCTTCGAAGACGTTCAGGTGACGCCACTTCGGAATCAGCTCTTCGTACGGATCGCTACCGTCGTTCGGGGTAATGACCAGACGGCGCTTGCCTTTGGTCTCTTTACCGAACGCGATGGTGCCGCTGACTTCAGCCAGAATCGAGGCTTCTTTCGGACGACGAGCTTCGAACAAGTCGGCAACACGCGGCAGACCACCGGTGATGTCACGAGTCTTCGAAGTTTCTTGCGGAATACGAGCGATAACATCACCGATCGCGATTTTCGCACCGTCCGCTACACCGACCAAGGCGTTAGCAGGCAGGAAGTACTGAGCAATTACGTCGGTACCCGGCAGCAGGAGATCCTTGCCGTTGTCATCAACCATCTTCACAGCAGGACGGATATCTTTACCGGCAGCTGGACGGTCTTTGGCGTCGAGTACTTCAATGTTGGTCATACCGGTCAATTCGTCAGTCTGACGCTTGATCGTGATGCCTTCTTCCATGCCCACGTAGGTCACGGTACCTTTCATTTCGGTAACAATTGGGTGAGTGTGCGGATCCCACTTGGCCACGATTGCGCCAGCGTCGACCTTGTCACCTTCTTTAACCGAAATCACAGCACCGTACGGCAGCTTGTAACGCTCGCGCTCACGACCGAAGTCATCAGCGATCGCCAGCTCACCGGAACGGGACACAGCAACCAGGCAACCATCCACTCGCTCAACGTGCTTCAGGTTGTGCAGACGGACGGTACCGCCATTCTTCACCTGAACGCTGTCAGCTGCGGAGGTCCGGCTTGCCGCACCACCGATGTGGAACGTACGCATGGTCAGCTGGGTACCCGGCTCACCGATGGACTGGGCAGCGATAACGCCGACCGCTTCACCGATGTTCACCTGGTGACCACGAGCCAGATCACGGCCGTAGCACTTGGCGCAAATGCCGTAGCGGGTTTCGCAGCTGATCGGCGAACGCACGATCACTTCGTCGATGCTGTTCAGCTCGATGAACTCGACCCACTTCTCGTCTACCAGCGTACCGGCAGGAACGATGATTTCTTCAGTACCTGGCTTGAACACGTCACGGGCAATGACACGACCCAATAYGCGCTCACCCAACGGCTCAACAACGTCACCGCCTTCAATGTGCGGAGTCATTACCAGGCCATGTTCAGTGCCGCAATCGATCTCGGTCACAACCAGATCCTGCGCCACGTCTACCAGACGACGAGTCAGGTAACCGGAGTTCGCAGTTTTCAACGCGGTATCCGCCAAACCTTTACGAGCACCGTGAGTGGAGATGAAGTACTGAAGTACGCTCAAACCTTCACGGAAGTTCGCAGTAATCGGCGTTTCGATGATGGAACCGTCCGGCTTGGCCATCAGGCCACGCATACCGGCGAGCTGACGGATCTGCGCAGCAGAACCCCGTGCGCCCGAGTCGGCCATCATGTACATCGAGTTGAAAGACTCCTGGTCGACTTCGACGCCATGACGGTCGATGACTTTCTCTTTCGAGAGGTTGGCCATCATCGCCTTGGAAACTTCGTCGTTCGCCTTGGACCAAAGGTCGATCACTTTGTTGTACTTCTCGCCCTGGGTTACCAGGCCGGAGGCGTACTGACTTTCGATCTCTTTCACTTCGTCGGTAGCAGCACCGATGATGCGGGCTTTTTCATCCGGGATAACGAAGTCGTTAACACCGATGGAAACGCCGGAGATGGTCGAATAAGCAAAACCGGTGTACATCAACTGGTCAGCGAAGATCACGGTCTCTTTCAAACCAACCACGCGGTAGCACTGGTTGATCAGCTTGGAGATCGCCTTTTTCTTCATTGGCTGGTTGACGACGTCGTACGACAGGCCAGGCGGGACAACCTGGAACAGCAGCGCACGGCCGACGGTAGTGTCGACGATACGGGTGTTCTTGACGCTGCCACCATCACGATCGTTAACGGTTTCGTTGATCCGCACTTTGACTTTAGCGTGCAGTGCGGCTTCGCCGGCACGGAACACACGGTCAACTTCCTGCAGATCCGCGAACACACGACCTTCGCCCTTGGCGTTGATCGCTTCACGAGTCATGTAGTACAGACCCAATACAACGTCCTGCGACGGAACGATGATTGGCTCACCGTTGGCTGGCGACAGAATGTTGTTGGTCGACATCATCAACGCACGCGCTTCCAACTGGGCTTCCAGTGTCAGCGGTACGTGCACGGCCATTTGGTCGCCGTCGAAGTCGGCGTTGTACGCGGCGCAGACCAGCGGGTGCAGCTGAATAGCCTTACCTTCGATCAGTACCGGTTCAAACGCCTGGATACCCAGACGGTGAAGGGTCGGTGCACGGTTGAGGAGAACCGGGTGTTCACGGATCACTTCAGCGAGAACGTCCCAAACCTCTGGCAGCTCGCGCTCGACCATCTTCTTGGCAGCTTTGATGGTGGTAGCGAGACCACGCATTTCCAGCTTGCCGAAAATGAACGGCTTGAACAGCTCGAGAGCCATTTTCTTCGGCAGACCGCACTGGTGCAGACGCAGGGTCGGACCTACGGTAATTACCGAACGACCGGAGTAGTCGACACGCTTASCGAGCAAGTTCTGACGGAAACGACCTTGCTTACCCTTGATCATGTCAGCCAGGGATTTCAGAGGACGCTTGTTCGAACCGGTGATAGCGCGGCCACGACGACCGTTGTCGAGCAGTGCGTCGACGGCTTCCTGCAACATACGCTTTTCGTTGCGCACGATGATGTCCGGAGCGGACAGATCAAGCAGGCGCTTCAAGCGGTTGTTACGGTTGATCACTCGACGATACAGATCGTTGAGGTCGGAAGTCGCGAAGCGACCGCCATCCAGCGGGACCAGTGGACGCAGATCTGGCGGCAGAACCGGCAGAACGGTCAGCACCATCCACTCTGGAAGGTTGCCGGAACCCTGGAAGGCTTCCATCAACTTCAGACGCTTGGACAGCTTCTTGATTTTGGTTTCGGAGTTGGTTTGCGGAATTTCTTCACGCAGACGGCCAATCTCGTGTTCCAGATCGATAGCGTGCAGCAGCTCACGGACAGCTTCGGCACCCATGCGGGCATCGAAATCGTCGCCGAACTCTTCCAGCGCTTCGAAGTACTGCTCGTCGTTGAGCAGCTGACCTTTTTCAAGGGTGGTCATGCCTGGATCGATAACGACATAGCTCTCGAAGTAGAGAACGCGTTCGATATCACGCAGGGTCATGTCCATCAGCAAGCCGATACGCGACGGCAGCGACTTCAGGAACCAGATGTGAGCAACTGGCGAGGCCAGTTCGATGTGCGCCATGCGCTCACGACGAACTTTAGCCAGCGCGACTTCAACGCCGCACTTCTCGCAGATCACACCACGGTGC
>NZ_JBFUKU010000159.1:0-13025 GCF_056400685.1 Pseudomonas sp. P5_A12
TTCCATGGCAACAAATTGTTTATCCACTGTTGACATTCGGACAGGAGAGTTTAGCCAACTCGGGGCCCGAAAAACCGGTCCGGGGGAACCAATCGTGAATCGAAACCTGCCAGACCGGTGAACCGTACAGCCAATTTCTGAGAGAAGGATCAGTCTTTCAGTTCATAAACCGAGGTGGGCGACTGACCTATCACCACCGGACCTCGCAACAATATATAACTTGCGAGTGCCAAATCGCCTTGAGAAAACGAACGGTACTGCACTTTGAAATCCAATGGTTTACCTAAATTAACCTCGTTGAATACGATATCCGATGACCATACCCCAAATGCCTCAAGTCGGACGCTGAGCATGTCTCCGACCATTGCCTGCGAAATGACCTGCACCCGGAAGGTGCCTCCATTTTCTACATCCTTTCTATAAATAACCGACTCTTGCGCCTCAACGATGCTGGGCGCCAATAAGTCCGGGGTGTTGGTGTTCTCTTTAAGTTTATAAGTCATCTCTCAACTCTCCTGAGTACGAGCGGCCTGAGTCATTGCTGTCAGCAACAATCACCATGAGTGCCCCCATGGCGCGTTTGGATTTGGCGCTCTCAGACAATCCTTGTCTACTGTCAGAAATAACAGGTATTGGCGGTTCTGGACAAACGGGGCAACCGCTCAAATCACCACATTTCGCACAAACCGCGCGGCCACTGGCCCGTCGTTGCGATAGCAATGCGGCTGGTTGCTGGCAAACATGAAGAACTCACCGGCAGTAATGTGCTGCGGCGTGTCGCCCAGCATCAGGGTCAGGCAACCTTCGAACACATAAATCTGCTCACTCCATCCTTCGGCATCCGGCTGCGAGGGATAAACCTCACCCGGTTGCAGGCACCATTCCCATTGTTCCACTTCGCGAGTAGCCGTGGCCTTGGACAGTAAAACGGCTTTGCTGCCGGGGATTAATCCGGCCCAGGCCACTTCGTTGATACGGCTGGGGTCGCGGGCCTCCGGTGCCTGGATCAAATCGCTGAACGCCACGTCCAGCGCTTGAGCCACGCGGTCAAGGGTAGTCAGGCTGACGTTATTCTCGCCGGCCTCGATGGCCACCAGCATCCGACGGCTGACTCCGGACTTCTCGGCGAGCGCGGTCTGGCTCATGTCGGCGGCGTGGCGCAATCGCCGAACATTCTGGCTGACGTGCTGAAGGACCGAAGCGCGTTGCGGAAATTCTTTGTGCACTATATTGCTCACTCGGTGGGGTTGGGCAGTATACTGCGCAACATTCGACGCATTGTGCGTCCCCCCCTAGGTAGTGTGCAAGTTCATGACGTCGGCGAACTCTTCCCCCCGTTTCTCACGGTTCAGCAAAGCCGAGTGCGTGCTGGTGTTGATCACCATGGTCTGGGGCGGCACCTTTTTGTTGGTGCARCACGCGATGACCGTCAGCGGCCCGATGTTTTTCGTCGGCCTGCGCTTCGCCGCTGCCGCGAGCCTCGTCGCCTTGTTCTCCTGGCGCCACCTGCGGCAACTGACCCTGTTCGAACTCAAGGCCGGGGCCTTTATCGGTGTGGCGATCATGCTCGGTTATGGCTTGCAGACCGTGGGTTTGCAGAGCATTCCCAGCAGCCAGTCGGCGTTTATTACCGCGTTGTACGTACCCTTCGTGCCGTTGCTGCAATGGCTGGTGCTGGGACGGCGCCCGGGGTTGATGCCGAGCATCGGGATCATGCTGGCGTTCACCGGGTTGATGTTGCTGTCGGGGCCTTCCGGCGCTTCGTTCAATTTCAGCCCCGGTGAAATCGCCACACTGATCAGCGCCATCGCGATTGCCGCGGAGATCATTCTGATCAGCACCTATGCCGGCCAGGTCGATGTGCGTCGAGTGACGGTGGTGCAATTGGCTACCACGTCAGTGCTGGCGTTTTTGATGGTGGTGCCGACCCAGGAACGCATCCCGGACTTTTCCTGGCTGCTGTTGTGCAGCGCGTTGGGCCTGGGCGCGGCGAGTGCGGCGATTCAGGTGGCGATGAACTGGGCGCAGAAAAGTGTTTCACCGACGCGAGCGACCTTGATCTATGCCGGAGARCCGGTCTGGGCCGGAATTGTCGGGCGGATTGCCGGGGAGCGGCTGCCGGCGATTGCACTGCTGGGCGCGGGGTTGATTGTGGCGGCGGTGATTGTGAGTGAGTTGAAGACCAAGGGTAAGAGTGTGGCGGCGGAGGAAGAGTCAGAGCCAGAAACAACGGTTGAACCTTGATAAGTTAGTTGCCGGATAGATCGCCTTCGCGAGCCTGCTCGCGATGGGGCCAGACCAGCTGAACACAGGCCTTCGAAACAATGTGAATCAGCCTTTTACCGTCTACCGTGAAGGACTCTGCGACAGCATGGCGTTTGGCGATCTGGGGAGTGGCACGTATGATGCTTCACAAACTTCCGCAGATTAGAAGCCTATGTCCCTGATAGTTCTACTGCTTCTGCCTTTTATCGGCAGCTGTCTGGCAGCCGTTCTGCCACACAACGCACGCAATACTGCCTCCCTGCTGGCGGGCCTGATCGCATTGGTCGGCACGGTCCACGTCGCACTTCTGTATCCGCAAATCGCCCATGGCGGCGTGATCCGCGAAGAATTTTTCTGGCTGCCAAGCCTCGGTCTGAACTTTATCTTGCGCCTGGACGGGTTCGCCTGGCTGTTCTCAATGTTGGTGCTGGGCATCGGCACGTTGGTCTCGCTGTACGCACGCTACTACATGTCGCCGGACGATCCGGTGCCGCGGTTTTTTGCGTTTTTCCTGGCGTTCATGGGCGCCATGCTCGGGCTGGTGATGTCCGGCAACTTGATCCAGATCGTGTTTTTCTGGGAGCTGACCAGTCTCTTTTCGTTTCTGCTGATTGGTTACTGGCACCACCGCGCCGACGCACGACGCGGCGCCTATATGGCGCTGATGGTCACCGGGGCGGGCGGCTTGTGCCTGTTGGCGGGGGTCATGCTCTTGGGCCATGTGGTCGGCAGCTATGACCTGGACAAGGTCCTGGCCGCTGGCGATCTGATTCGCGCACATGCCCTCTACCCGATTCTGTTACCCCTGATCCTGATCGGCGCCTTGAGCAAAAGTGCGCAGTTCCCTTTCCACTTCTGGTTGCCCCACGCGATGGCGGCGCCAACACCGGTTTCGGCCTATCTGCACTCGGCGACCATGGTCAAGGCCGGGGTGTTTCTGCTGGCGCGGCTTTGGCCTTCGCTGTCCGGTAGTGAAGAATGGTTCTACATCGTCAGCGGCGCCGGCGCCTGCACCCTGTTGCTGGGTGCTTACTGCGCGATGTTCCAGAACGACCTCAAAGGATTGCTGGCCTACTCGACCATCAGCCACCTGGGCCTGATCACCCTGCTGCTGGGCTTGAACAGTCCACTGGCGGCTGTGGCCGCGGTGTTCCACATTCTCAACCACGCGACCTTCAAGGCCTCCCTGTTCATGGCCGCCGGGATTATCGACCACGAAAGCGGCACCCGCGACATTCGCAAACTCAGCGGACTGATCAAGCTGATTCCGTTCACCGCTACCCTGGCCATGGTCGCCAGCGCCTCGATGGCCGGCGTGCCGCTGCTCAACGGTTTTCTCTCAAAAGAAATGTTCTTTGCCGAAACCGTGTTCATCAATGCCACGGCCTGGGTCGAGTGGAGCCTGCCGATAGTCGCAACTATCGCCGGGACTTTCAGCGTCGCCTACTCGTTGCGCTTCACCGTCGATGTGTTCTTCGGCCCGACCGCCACCGACCTCCCGCACACCCCGCACGAACCACCCCGCTGGATGCGTGCGCCGGTGGAATTGCTGGTGTTTACCTGCCTGATTGTGGGGATTTTTCCGGCGCAAGTAGTCGGCTCCATACTGGCCGCCGCGGCCTTGCCGGTGGTGGGCGGCACCCTGCCGGAATACAGCCTGGCGATCTGGCATGGCTTGAACGCGCCGATGATCATGAGCTTGATCGCCATGTCTGGCGGCATCGTGCTCTATCTGCTGTTGCGCAATCAGCTCAAGCGCGGGCGCTTCAAGTATCCGCCGGTTATTGGCCGGCTCAGCGGCAAGCGCCTGTTCGAGCGCAGCCTGGTGGTCATGATGCGCCTGGCCCGTCGCCTGGTGCGACGGATGAGCACCCATCGTCTGCAAACCCAATTGTTCCTGATGGTCCTTGTCGCCGTATTGGCCGGGTTGATCCCGATGCTCCACAGCAGCCTGAGCTGGGGCGACCGGCCTAAAATCCCCGGTTCGATCGTGTTCGTGACCCTGTGGTTGCTGGCGATTGTCTGTGCCCTCGGCGCGGCGTGGCAGGCCAAGTATCACCGGCTCGCGGCCCTGACCATGGTCAGCGTCTGCGGCCTGATGACGTGCGTGACCTTCGTCTGGTTTTCCGCGCCCGACCTGGCACTGACGCAACTGGCGGTCGAAGTGGTGACCACGGTGCTGATCCTGCTGGGCCTGCGCTGGCTGCCACGGCGGATCGAAGAGGTGTCGCCACTGCCGAGCAGCCTGCGCAAGGCACGCATCCGGCGTATCCGCGACTTGCTGCTGTCGACCGTGGTCGGTGGCGGCATGGCCCTGCTGGCCTACGCGATGCTGACACGCCAGAYGCCCAACGACATTTCCTCGTTCTACCTCAGTCGTGCCCTGCCCGAAGGCGGCGGCAGCAATGTGGTCAACGTGATGCTGGTGGACTTCCGCGGCTTCGATACCCTCGGTGAAATTACCGTGTTGGTGGCCGTGGCCCTGACCGTGTTCGCCCTGCTGCGACGCTTCCGCCCTCCGAAAGAAAGCCTGCAACTGCCGGCCCAGCAACGGCTGTTGGCACCGGACGTGGTCACTGACCTGGTCAACCCGCGCCACGCCAGCGACACCGCGTTGGGTTTCATGATGGTCCCGGCGGTGCTGGTGCGCCTGCTGTTGCCGATTGCCCTGGTGGTGTCGTTGTACTTGTTCATGCGCGGGCACAATCAACCGGGCGGCGGTTTTGTCGCCGGGCTGGTGATGTCAGTGGCGTTCATCCTGCAATACATGGTTGCCGGCACACAGTGGGTCGAGGCGCAAATGAGCCTGCGACCGCTGCGCTGGATGGGCACCGGGTTGTTGTTCGCCACGGTCACCGGGCTCGGGGCCATGGCGGTCGGTTATCCGTTCCTGACCACCCACACCTGGCATTTCGCACTGCCAGTGCTGGGTGACATTCACATTGCCAGCGCACTGTTTTTCGACATCGGCGTGTATGCCGTGGTGGTCGGTTCGACGCTGTTGATCCTCACCGCCCTCGCCCACCAATCGGTTCGCGGCCACAAAACCGCAGCCCAGCCCAAACCCGTCGCCACGCAAGGAGCCGTCTGATGGAAGAAGTCATCGCAATCGCCATCGGAGTGCTCGCGGCATCCGGCGTCTGGCTGATCCTGCGGCCACGGACCTTTCAGGTGGTGATGGGCCTGTGCCTGCTGTCCTACGGCGTCAACCTGTTCATTTTCAGCATGGGCAGCCTGTTCATCGGCCGGGAGCCGATCATCAAGGACGGCGTGCCGCAGGATTTGTTGCACTACACCGATCCATTGCCGCAGGCACTGGTGCTGACCGCCATTGTCATCAGCTTCGCCATGACCGCCTTGTTTCTGGTGGTGCTGCTCGCCTCCCGGGGCTTGACCGGGACCGACCATGTCGATGGCCGGGAGCCTAAAGAATGAATGCGATGTCGCACCTGATCGCCGCACCGATTCTGCTACCGCTGCTGACCGCCGCCATCATGTTGATGCTCGGCGAGAAACACCGTCCGCTGAAGGCCAAAATCAACCTGTTCTCCAGCCTGCTCGGCCTGGGGATTTCCGTGTTGCTGCTGCAATGGACACAAACCACCGACGTCCCTGGCTCCATCGGCGTGTACCTGCCGGGCAACTGGCAGGTGCCGTTCGGCCTGGTGCTGGTGGTCGATCGCCTGTCGGCCTTGATGCTGGTGTTGACCGGAATCATCGGCGTCAGCGCCTTGCTGTTCGCCATGGCCCGCTGGGACGGCGCCGGCTCCAGTTTCCACGCGCTGTTCCAGATTCAACTGATGGGGCTATACGGCGCGTTCCTGACCGCCGACCTGTTCAACCTGTTCGTGTTTTTCGAAGTGCTGCTGGCAGCGTCCTACGGTTTGATGCTGCACGGTTCGGGCCGGCCGCGTGTGTCAGCGGGGCTGCATTACATCTCGATCAACCTGTTGGCATCGTCGCTGTTCCTGATTGGTGCGGCGCTGATTTACGGGGTCACTGGCACCCTGAGCATGGCCGATCTGGCGCTGAAAATCCCGCTGGTGCCCGAAGCCGATCGCGGCTTGCTGCATGCCGGCGCGGGGATTCTCGCGGTGGCGTTTCTGGCCAAGGCCGGGATGTGGCCGCTGAACTTCTGGCTAGTGCCGGCCTACTCTTCGGCCAGCGCACCGGTGGCGGCCATGTTCGCGATCATGACCAAGGTGGGCGTCTACACCTTGCTGCGCTTGTGGACGCTGCTGTTCTCCGGCCAGGCCGGGGCATCCGCCTACTTTGGCGGCGACTGGCTGATCTACGGCGGCATGGCGACGATCGTCTGCGCGGCAGTGGCGATTCTGGCGGCCCAACGCCTGGAGCGCATGGCCAGCCTGAGCATTCTGGTGTCGGCCGGGATTCTGTTGTCAGCCATCGGCTTCGCCCAGCCGAACCTGATCGCGGCGGCGCTGTTCTATCTGGTCAGCTCGACCCTGGCGTTAAGCGCGCTGTTTCTGCTGGCCGAGTTGATCGAGCGTTCCCGTTCGGTCAATGAAGCGCCGCTGTTCGATGACGCCGACCTGATTGCACGACCGGTGCAATCCACACAACCGCCCAAAGGCATCAACCTCGACGACGATCTGAAAGCCGTGGTCGGCCAGGTGATTCCCTGGACCATGGCCTTCCTCGGCTTGAGCTTCATTGCCTGCGCGTTGCTGATCATCGGCATGCCGCCGCTCTCCGGCTTCATCGGCAAACTCAGCCTGCTCAGCGCCCTCCTCAACCCGCTGGGTCTGGGCAATGGTGTAGGCGAACCGGTGTCGAACGCGGCGTGGGGATTGCTGGCGCTGTTGATTCTGTCGGGGCTCGCCTCGCTGATCGCGTTCTCGCGCCTGGGTATCCAGCGTTTCTGGACTCCACAAGAACGTCCATCGCCATTGCTGCGCCGTTTTGAGTGCGTGCCGATCATCGTTCTGCTCGGGCTGAGCATTGCGCTGACGTTCAAGGCCGAACCACTACTGCGCTACACCCAGGCCGCCGCCGATACTTTGAACAACCCGCAGCAATACGTAATGGCCGTGCTCGGCACGCGGGCTGTGCCAAGTCCGGAAGCCAAAGCCGCAATGGCGGAGGAGCAACCATGAAACGCCTGTTTCCTTCTCCCTGGTTGTCGCTGGCGCTCTGGCTATTGTGGCTGGTGCTGAACCAGTCGATGAGCCCGGGCAACCTGTTGCTCGGCGCCCTCTTGGGCTTCTGCGCACCGCTGATGATGCGCCGGTTGCGACCGCTGCCGATTCGTATTCGTCGCCCCGGGGTGATCCTGAGTTTGCTCCTGGTGGTCGGTCGCGACGTAGTGGTGTCCAACCTCGCCGTGGCCTGGGCCGTGCTGAACGCCGGTCGCCGACAGCCGCGCTCGCGCTTCATCAAAGTGCCGCTGGACCTGCGCGATGCCAACGGCCTCGCCGCGCTGTCGGCGATCTGCACTGTGGTCCCTGGCACCGTCTGGTCGGAGCTGGCGCTGGACCGCAGTATCCTGTTGCTGCACGTGTTCGATCTGGATGACGAAGCGCTGTTCATCCAGCACTTCAAGGCGACCTATGAACGCCCATTGATGGAGATCTTCGAATGAGCGCATTGCTGTCGAACGCGATCCTGTTGAGCCTGTTCCTGTTTTCCGTGGCGATGATCCTGACGCTGATCCGTCTGTTCAGAGGGCCATCGGCCCAGGATCGGGTACTGGCGCTGGATTACCTGTACATCATCGCGATGCTGATGATGCTGACGCTGGGCATTCGCTATGCCAGTGACACCTATTTCGAGGCGGCGCTGTTGATCGCCCTGTTCGGCTTCGTCGGCTCGTTTGCCCTGGCGAAATTCCTGCTGCGTGGCGAGGTGATCGAATGAATGGCGAACTGTCGCTGTGGGTTGAGATTCCAGTGGCGATTCTGCTGCTGCTCAGCAGTCTGTTTGCGCTGATCGGCGCCATTGGCCTGGTGCGGCTGAAGGATTACTTCCAGCGCATGCACCCRCCGGCGCTGGCCTCGACATTGGGCGCGTGGTGTGTGGCACTGGCGTCGATCATTTACTTTTCGGCGCTCAAGTCGGGGCTGGTGCTGCATGCCTGGCTGATTCCGATACTGCTGGCGATTACCGTGCCGGTGACCACCTTGCTGCTGGCTCGGGCGGCGCTGTTCCGCAAGCGCATGGCCGGGGATGATGTGCCGGCTGAGGTGAGCAGTCGACGAACGGAGAGTGGGAGTTAAGCCCGGAGTTTTTTATTGACTGGACTGGCCTGCTCGCGAAAGCGATTTCAGCACCAACTCAAATCCAGGCAACTGCCAACAAGCCGGCCCCCAACACCACACACAACGGTGAATACACCCAGGTGTCGAGCCGGGCAAACGTCGAATCCTTGACCTCTTTGAAGAACCCCACCAGATCCGAATCGCCTATCGCCCGGGCGAACATCAGTATCGCAATGGCGCTGATCACCCATTGCAGCCACCCGTCATGCACAGCAGGCAAACACAGACCGACACGCAGGCACACCAGCATGGCGATCAACAGCAGCCCCAAAGCCACCAGCAACGTCACCCAGCCCGACGGTTTGAAAGCTGGCCTTGATTGCGCGCCGCCCTCCCCGGGCACTCTTGGTACTGCCGCCTCGCTGCCCCACTTGCCACCCGATGCCCAATACACGTGGACCAGGCTAATAATCAAAAAGATTGAAGCCATCCATTGCGCGACCATCAGACTCATATTCGGGCATCCATCCAGTGGGAGCGAATGTGCTCCGGGCGGTGATAGCGATACTCGGAAAAATACAATCGTGTGAGCTACGGCTTACTTCAGTGCGGCGGAGACCTTGTCTGCAACCTCCTTTGGCACCCACGCCTGCCAGATCTTCGGGTGCGCCTTCATGAACGCTTGCGCCGCCTGGCGTGGCGGGGTGTGTTTTTCGCTCATCTCGGCCAGGGACTTGTTCAGTGGGTCGATCGGCAACTCGACCTTGCTGAAAAACCCGGCGATTTGCGGGTACTGTTTCTGAAACGGCGCAGACACACCGATGGAAAGCTTCGAGGGCAATGAACGTGTCGGCTTGGGATTGGGATTGTCGGCGTCGGTCAGGGTTTTCCATGCTTCAGCGTCGAAGGGCGGCTCCTCCAGCTGAATCAGCTTGAAGCGCCCGAGCAAGGGTGTCGGAGACCAGTAATAGAAAAGAACCGGTTTACCCCGATGGATCGACGACGTGATTTCTGCGTCCAGTGCTGCCCCCGAACCGCTGCGAAAATTCACATAACTGTCGTTCAGGCCATAAGCGGTGAGCTTCTGCTTGTTGACCACTTCCGACGTCCAGCCGATAGGGCTGTTGAGGAAGCGCCCCTTGCCAGGGGATTCCGGGTCGGCGAACACGTCTTTGTATTTGGGCAAGTCGCTGACGCTGCGCAGCCCCGGCGCCAACGGCTTGATACCTTTGGCCGGGTCACCCTTGATCACATATTCCGGAACCCACCAGCCCTCGGTCGCGCCCTTGACCGTATCCCCCAGGCTCGCGACCTTGCCTTCGGCCTCTGCCTTGACCCAGACCGGACTGCGACCGGCCCATTCTTCTCCAATGACCTGAATGTCATTGTTGGCCAATGCGGTTTCCAGGGTAATCGTAGTGCCTGGCAGAGTATCAGTCGGTAGCCCGTAACCCTCCTCGACGATGACCCGCAACATCTCCGTGATCAGACTGCCGCTTTCCCAATTCAGGTCGGCGAAGTGGATCGGTGCCTGGGCCGCGAAAACCGGAACAGGCGAGGTCAACACACCGAAACTGAGCAGTGATGCCGCCAGTATCCGTCGAAATCCTTTCATGCTTTTGCACCTCGTGCTGGCACAGCAATAGCAAGATGGCCTGATAAAAGACGGCAAGCCTCAAAATATTCAGTCAATTGACTGTAGTAGAGGATCCTGATTTCGAGGGGCGGGAATTAATTTTCGCCAGTGTCCTGCAAGCGTGAGAGTTCTCTTCTGACCATGCTGGCATACGCCGCCGGGCGTAGCGTATAGATCTGTGACGCCACCCAATTCAGCCAGGCTCCCTGCAGAACAGCCTTCTGCTCGAACAGCCGCCGGGCTTCAGTGTGTGCACTGGCTTGGTTCTGTTCGTGGAAATCGGCGCGGGTCAGGGTCATTACTCGCTGGCCTTGAAAGTCACCAGTTCGCCCTTGCGCCATTTGGCGGCCTTGGCGGTAACGGCTTTCAGGGTTTTGGTCAGGCCTTCCTGCAACTGTTGGTGGGCGGCGAACACCGTCACCACGCTATGGCCTTCCTTGAACACAATCGCCTGACCATCAGCGGTGGTGACAAACGCGTAATCGCCCAACCCGTACACGGTCAGTTTGATTTCGCGGAMTTTGATGTCCAGCTTGCCACCTTCGCGACTCGGCAGAACAGAGGCGCTGAAATGATCGCCGACCTTGAGTTTCAGCCCCGGCTTGTCGTCCACCACCAGCGCTTCTTCAGTGTCGATCTCGGCAATATAAATGCCTTCGGCGCTCTGTTCGGTGATGTAGACGAAACGAGATTGAAACTGTTTAACCAACTTTGCGCGCAGATCACCCAGCACGAACAAAGCATGCATATCGAGATTACTTACTGCCAAGGAAACATCCCCACATCTGAAATTGATACCGCACGCAGGAAAAGCGCACAGCAGAAAAAAGCGGCCTAACCGATGGTCTTGCAAAAAATCCGGGTTGAAATCCTGATCCGCGCAGAGGGCTCATGCATCGCGAGGTCCGTGAGCGTACTGGAATATCACTCGCGCCGTCTTCCCTCAACGTCGTCAGAGGTTGAAGGAAAATACCCTTCTTCTGCCAGAGGAAACAGGATGACTAACTTTAAGGAAAAAACGCTTCAAGAAAAGCACTTTTCTGACATCTCGCCCGCAAAAAATTGCTTTAGATGTACGTCACTGCCAACCCGTGATGACAATTCTAGAGCAGCGAAGCTGACAGAGACTACCCATAACGACGTACATACGTCGGTAAAACAATGAAAAGGACTTCATATGTGCACAATGACTCACTTTACAACCGCCCAGGCACCTTACACGCAACCCCCCTCGTCACTGCCTCAGGGGTTGTTCGACCAACCTCGACTTCCCCCCGAAGACCTTTCCTGGCCAAGGTTTCAGGTGGTTTTGGCCGGTAACGCGTTCTTCCATATCAAGGAAACCGCCACAGGACGCGTCAGAGGCTTCCGTGGTGACCACAATCAAGCGTGTGCGCTTGCCCGCTCTCTTGAGTCACGCGAATGAAGCGCCGCCGAGCTCAATCCAATGGGCGTTTCGTCGTACCGTCGACTTAACTCAGCCGTCGGCGGGCAACTACTGCCATACTGCCCGCCCCACGAAAACCGTTCCCACGTCGAACGGCGCTCAAAACAACAAAATATTTCCAAGGGAAGGCTGCTACGTGACGGAATTTGATATTGGCGAATTTATGATCCGGGGCGAAGCCAGAGAGATCGATGGCGAATTCCAGGCAGTGATTGTCATGCGCGCCAAACCGAAATTGACCACGGTGACGTATCACCAGGTCGAGAAGGATCGCTGGTTCAAAACGGCAGATGTTGCCGCCATTGCCGCTCAGGCATCGGCCGAAGCCCTGAAGGCCGCAGTCGATGCAGGCGCATTGAAAGCCTGATCATCGAATTTGCCGTCTATGCTCACTCCTGCTTTCGAACATCCATCGAACTCCTGAAGCGCGGCCTCCTCAGATGCAATGACGCCGCCCTTCAGATCTCGCATTCGACGCGAACCACCAGGAGATGATCATGGATTCACCCACACACGACTTGAAAGGCTTGTTCGACCAACTGGGCCTGGACTCCAGCCAGAAGGCCATCGATGACTTCATTGCCAGCCATTCTCCCTTGGCCGACGACAAGAAACTGATCGATGCCGAGTTCTGGAGTCCGCAGCAGGCCGGTTTCCTGAAAGAACAGTTACGTGAAGACGCCGATTGGGCACGAGTGGTCGACGACCTGAACCTGCGCCTGCACCAGGTCCACTAGCCTACACACTCAATGCAGGCTGTCTGGTGAATCGGCGTTCAAATGCTCCAACCAGGCGGCCCTGCAGGCTTCAGCCTCATTGCGACTGGCAAACGCCGTCCCATGGCGCTCGCCGTTGAGCAGTACAACCCAACAGACGCTCTKCCCCATCGCGCGCAAACTGGCGGGCACACCACTGCCAATCATCACCGCGACATTAACTTTGCTTTGCATGTTGGCCTCTCGAATTTCATTAGCAACCTAACCATATAGGTATCTTAATGAGTTCATCCGCGAGGAAACAGCAACGAGGCTGCACAGCTTCCTTGCCAGAATCGTAACAATGGCCCGCCTCTAGCGAGGACTCTGTGGCTTGTAACCCAACCGCAAACCACCCCAATGCCGTCCCTTGAGGATGATCGGCACCGAGAGGTCTTGCATCACGTTCGCCTGTGTCGCGGGTGTATGTCTGCAACAACACGGGTTGTTGATGGCTGCCACAGCGAATACCCGTGCGGTCAGCGAATTTACGTTTGGTGCGGTTTTGCAGTGTATCAACCTGCGTATCGCCGGTTAGCGGCAGGCTAAAGGCCTTGTTATGGGTTGGCACATAGCCCTGTTGTGTGCAGGCGATGGAAAACACCAAGCCTTCATGGGGTTTAGCTGATCAAAAGAGGTGTGCGAGGTTTTTTATAGGCGAAAAAAAGCATCGCGGGCCAGCCTTGCTCCTGTTGGAGTGAGGC
>NZ_JBFUKU010000160.1:0-12902 GCF_056400685.1 Pseudomonas sp. P5_A12
GCTTTTTCACCGTTCTTGCGCGCCAATACGAACTCACGGAAACGCCCCACAGGGGGACGGTTGCGCAAGGCGTTCTCGGCCAACATCCGCTGGAACAGTCGGTTATCGCCAACCTGATCGAGAATCCCGCGGCGCAATTGCTCGCACCCTTGCTCGTCACCCCAAACCACGCGCAAGTCGAAATAGATGCTCGAACCGAGAAGGTTCTCCGGCGTCGCCTCGCGGATAAACGCTGCAAACCGCCGCGCCCATTCGGCACGCGACAAGCACAGCTCCGGGTTGCCCGCCATGATGTTGCCCTTGCACAGCGTGAAGCCGCACAGCGCCAGGCTTTGGTTGATCTGCTGGGCAATCGGCAACAATTTTCCACGTATCTCTGCCGCATGCGCAGCGTCCCGAGCTTCGAACAAAATGCCGTTGTCCTGATCGGTGTGCAGCGTCTGCTCGCGACGGCCTTCACTGCCGAAGCACAACCAACTGAACGGCACGCCGGGGTCACCTTTTTCGGCGAGGGTCAACTCGATCACCCGGCACACGGTGTGGTCGTTGAGGAGGGTGATGATGTGAGTGATCTGTGTCGACGACGCGCCGTGCGCCAGCATGCGTTCGACCAGTTGGCCGATCTCGCCGCGCATCAACACCAGGTTTTCCACGCGCGGGGCATTGCGAATCGTCCGTGCCAGGTGCACCAGATCAACCCGTTGCAAGGAAAACAGGTCACGCTCCGAGACCACGCCGCACAGGCGCTGATCTTTCACCAGGCACACGTGGGCGATGTGCCGCTCGGTCATGGCGATGGCCGCGTCGAAAGCGCTGTGGTCCGGTGTCAGGAAAAACGGCGCCCGGGTCATGTGCTGCTCGATAGTTTCGTTGAAGTCGTTGATGCCCTCGGCCACGACATGGCGCAGGTCGCGCAGGGTGAAAATCCCCAGCGGGGCTTTGTGCTCATCGACCACGACGATGCTGCCGACCTGCTGTTCGTGCATCAGCGTCACTGCTTCACGCAGCGGCGTCGCCGGGCTGCAAGTCACCGGGTGGCGCATGGCCAATTCGCCCAGGCGTGTGTTCAGCGAATACTGAGTGCCCAGGGTCTCCACGGCTTTTTGCTGGACTTGCTGGTTGACCTGATCCAGCAAGCTACTGACGCCACGCAGGGCAAAGTCGCGAAAGGTGCTGGAAAGCGCGAACAGTTTGATGAACGCCAGCTTGTTCAGCTGCAGGCAAAAGGTGTCTTCGGCGGCGAGGTGTTCGGTGCGGGTCGCACGCTCACCCAGCAGCGCGGCGAGGGGGAAGCACTCGCCGGTGGTGATTTCGAAGGTGGTTTCGGTGCCGCCCTTGGCGGTATGCGGGCGCTCACCGACGACGCGGCCCTGTTTGACGATGTAGAAATGCTCAACCGGGCCATCGGCGGGCTTGATGATGCTCTCGCCGGGGGCATAAAAACGTAGCTGACATTGCTCAACCAGGTACGCCAGGTGAGCGTGTTCCATCTGATTGAAGGGCGGAAAACGCTGAAGAAATTGCAGAGTGCCCTGGATGTTCTGCAACACCGCGGTTTTCCCTGCCTGTGTGAAGGCGTCCGCTTTACTCATAACCATTACCGCAGTCGTTGGAGTTATTGTTGTCGGATGACCCAACCATGGTCGGCCCCTGCGCGCAGGGTGCCCATTGGACGTAAGTCTAGGTTGGCAGTACGGGTGTCGGTATTTGGGAACGGTCTGACGCAACTGTGGGAAAAACCTCCTACATTGGCTATAGGAAACTTTTCCGACCAAGCGCACATTGAAGGTCTGCTTAGCGATGTCTGACGGATGTGCTAGGGAAAAGAAATGAAAACGTAGAGTAAGCCATGTCCGACCACGATATTTTGAGTGACGCCGAGCGCAAGGCGCTGAGTGACGTCATGCTGGAACCTGACCTGCCGCCGCAGCGGGTGCTGATCGTCGACGACGATAAAGACGCGCGCGAGTTGCTGTCGGGAATTCTGGCGCTGGACGGGGTGCGCTGCATGACTGCCGCCAGTGGCGAAACGGCACTCAGGATGTTGGAGACGATGCCATCGATTGGCCTGGTGATTACCGATCTGCGGATGGGAAATGTCGATGGTCTGGACCTGATCCGCCAGGTTCGTGAGTCGGTTCGGGCGGCAATGCCATTCATCATCGTTTCCGGTGACGCCGACGTGAAAGATGCGATCGCCGCGATGCATTTAAGCGTGGTCGACTTCCTGCTCAAGCCTGTCGATCCCGACAAGCTGCTGGCGCTGGTCAAACATGAGTTGGGAATGGATTCGCAGGTTCCGATTTGAAACAAAAAAGCCCTGATCTTTCGATCAGGGCCTTTTTTGTCCGGCGTCAGCGCTTAATTACAGGCCATTGGCTGCCTTGAACTCGCGACGACGACGGTGCAGAACCGGCTCGGTGTAGCCGTTCGGCTGTTTAGTGCCTTCGACCACCAGTTCGACCGCTGCCTGGAAGGCGATGTTGCTGTCGAAGTTCGGTGCCAGCGGACGGTACAACGCGTCATTGGCGTTCTGACGGTCAACCACTGGCGCCATGCGCTTGAGGCTTTCCATCACTTGCTCTTCGGTGACGATGCCGTGGCGCAGCCAGTTGGCGATGTGCTGACTGGAGATACGCAGCGTTGCACGGTCTTCCATCAGGCCGACGTCGTTGATGTCCGGCACTTTCGAGCAACCCACGCCCTGATCGATCCAGCGCACGACATAACCGAGAATGCCTTGGGCGTTGTTGTCCAGTTCGTTCTTGATCTGTTCTGCGGTCCACTGCGGGTTCACCGCCAATGGAATGGTCAGGATGTCGTCCACCGAAGCACGGGCACGTTTGGCCAGTTCAGCCTGACGGGCGAACACGTCAACCTTGTGGTAGTGCAGCGCGTGCAGTGCAGCGGCGGTCGGCGATGGCACCCAGGCGGTGTTGGCACCGGCCAGCGGGTGAGCGATTTTCTGTTCGAGCATCGCGGCCATCAGGTCGGGCATGGCCCACATGCCTTTACCGATCTGCGCACGACCTTGCAGGCCGGTGCTCAAACCGATATCGACGTTCCAGTTCTCGTAGGCGCCGATCCACTTCTCGGCCTTCATGTCGGCCTTGCGCACCATCGGGCCGGCTTCCATGGAGGTGTGGATTTCATCGCCCGTGCGGTCGAGGAAACCGGTGTTGATGAACACCACGCGCTCGCTGGCCGCCTTGATGCAGGCCTTGAGGTTGACCGTGGTACGGCGTTCCTCGTCCATGATCCCGACTTTCAGCGTGTTGCGCGGCAGACCGAGAACTTCTTCGATGCGACCGAACAGCTCGTTGGTGAACGCGGCTTCTTCCGGGCCGTGCATTTTCGGCTTCACGATGTAAACCGAACCGGTGCGGCTGTTCTTGCGCGAACTGCTGCCATTGAGGCTGTGGATCGCCGCGAGGCTGGTCACCAGGCCGTCGAGAATACCTTCCGGCACTTCGTTGCCGTCTTTGTCGACGATGGCGTCGATGGTCATCAGGTGACCGACGTTACGCACGAACAACAGCGAACGACCATGCAGGCTCAGTTCCTTGCCATCGACACCGGTGTAGGTGCGGTCGGCGTTCATGGTGCGGGTAAAGATCTGACCGCCCTTGGAAACTTCTTCCGACAGATCGCCCTTCATCAGGCCGAGCCAGTTGCGGTAGATCACCACTTTGTCATCGGCATCGACGGCGGCGACGGAGTCTTCGCAGTCCATGATGGTGGTCAGCGCGGCTTCCATCAGGATGTCTTTGACGCCGGCAGCATCGGTCTGGCCGACCGGGGTGCTGGCATCGATCTGGATTTCGAAATGCAGGCCGTTGTTCTTCAGCAGGATCGCGGTCGGAGCGCTAGCGTCGCCGTGGAAACCGATCAGATGGGCGTCGTTGCGCAGGCCGGTGTTGCTGCCACCTTTAAGGGCGACCACCAGTTTGCCGTCAACGATTTTGTAGCCGGTGGAATCGACGTGGGAGCCGGCCGCCAAGGGCGCGGCTTCGTCGAGGAAAGCACGGGCGAAGGCAATGACCTTGTCGCCGCGAACCTTGTTGTAGCCTTTGCCTTTCTCCGCGCCGTCAGCTTCGCTGATGGCGTCGGTGCCGTAGAGCGCGTCGTACAGCGAACCCCAGCGGGCGTTCGAAGCGTTGAGCGCGAAACGGGCATTCATCACCGGGACCACGAGCTGTGGGCCGGCCATGCGGGCGATTTCGTCATCGACGTTTTGCGTCGTTGCCTGGAAGTCCGCTGCTTCTGGCAGCAGATAACCGATCTCTTGCAGAAAGGCTTTATAAGCCACGGCATCGTGCGCCAGACCGGCACGGGATTGGTGCCAGCCATCGATACGAGCCTGGAAATCATCGCGTTTGGCGAGTAGGGCTTTGTTCTTCGGGGCCAGGTCATGGATGACCTTGTCGGCACCGGCCCAGAACTTATCGGCGGTGAGGCCGGTACCGGGAATGGCTTCGTTGTTCACGAAGTCGAACAGGACTTTGGCGACCTGCAGGCCACCGACTTGAACGTGTTCAGTCATTGCTTGCCTCACTCTGCTCAGCTATTTCGCTTTTCAGCTCTTCAATTTTGACAATGAAGCCTCTGGCCATTTAAACCACAAACCCGTCCGCCAGTACATGCTCTTGCGAGCGGCTGGGTTCGGTCCGATCAACGGCTTGTAGGCCTTGCTGACTGGGCTTTTCAGGGTTGCGAGTGTGCCTGTGGCAGACATCGGTCCAACGTTATGTAGTGCGCGCTGCGGCATACTACATGATGAGTTGCGCTTGTGAAAATTAGACTAATTACGTCGTTCTGCGACCCCATGACGCATTGCAGTCATGTCGGGGAACAGGATGTTCTCAAAAAACTATTAGATTGTTCCAGTTAAATATAAAAACTTGTACACGATTTGTTGTTGGCAGGTTTGTCGGCGGCGCACCAATCGCGAGCAGGCTCGCTCCCACAAAGGCGTGCGAAATCTTTTGTGAGTGTGCCTGCTTGCGATGGCGCCATACGAATCAACGCAGCATCAGCCCTTGCCTATACTTGGTTTTCTATAACAAAAGTCATGACAAGAGGGCTGCGCCATGGACCACCTCGTACTCACAGTATTTGCTCCAGACAAGCCCGGGCAGGTCGAGCGCATCGCCCAGTGCATTGCCGAGCACGGCGGCAACTGGCTGGAAAGCCGCATGTCACGCATGGCCGGACAATTCGCCGGGATACTTCGGGTGGGCGTGCCGGCCGAGGCCTACGATGAACTGGTGGATGCCCTGCAAGCGTTGTCCGCCCAAGGCATTCGCGTACTGATTGCCGAAAGCGGTATCGAGCAATCCTGCACCTGGAAGCCGATCGCAATGGAATTGGTGGGCAATGACCGTCCGGGGATCGTGCGCGACATCACTCGTTTGTTGAGTGAGCAGGGCGTGAACCTTGAACGGTTGGTGACTGAAGTGCGGCCGGCGCCGATGAGCAGCGAGCCGCTGTTTCACGCTGAGGCAATCCTCGCAGTGCCGCTGACCTTGTCGCTGGACGTATTGCAGTCGCGCCTGGAAACCCTGGCGGACGATTTGATGGTCGAACTGGTACTGCGCAGTGAGCCTTGACAGGGTTATCCAAGTTTAACGTGCATCCGCCTGTGGATAACCTGTAGAGACAGCCCGCCAGCCCACGCCGGCCGGGCTTCTTCAGGGTCTGATCAAAAAACCATCAATTTCAACAAGTTGCGCACAAACGCCGGGGATCACGCTGTGGATAACCTTGGGAAGGATCGATGCAGGCCACGTAGAACGTGGCCTGTAGAGGTTTGTGCGTTTTTTGATCAGGTGCGGCGACGCAGACTTATCCACGCGTCGACGCTATAAACCGCCAAGCCCGCCCAAATAAAGATGAACGCGACGAGCGTGCTGGACGACAGGTGTTCGCCAAACAGCAGGACGGCTTGCAACAGCACCAGCGTCGGCGCCAGGTACTGGAGGAATCCCAGGGTCGTGTAGGGGATATGCCTTGCGGCGGCGTTAAAACAGATCAGCGGTACCAGCGTGATCGGGCCGGCGGCGACCAGCCACCAGGCTTCGGAGGTGGTCCAGAACTCAGGTTGCGCGCTGGCCGCCGTCGGGTTGAACAGCAGCCACGCGACTGCAATCGGCACCAGCATCCAGGTTTCCACMACTAGACCGGGCAGTGCTTTGACGGGCGCCTGCTTGCGGATCAATCCGTAGAAACCAAAGGACAACGCCAGCACCAGTGACACCCATGGCAGGCTGCCGACTTGCCACACCTGCTGCGCCACGCCGACTGCCGCAAGGCCCACGGCGATCCACTGCATGCGCCGCAATCGCTCGCCGAGGATCAGCATGCCCAGCAGGACGTTCACCAGCGGGTTGATGTAGTAGCCGAGGCTGGCTTCGAGCATCCGCCCGTTGTTCACTGCCCACACGTAGGTCAGCCAGTTGGCCGCAATCAGCGTGCCGCTCAGGGCCAGGATCGCCAGGCGTTTGGGGTTGTCACGCAACTCGCGCCACCAGCCTGGATGTTTCCATACCATCAGCAACAAGGCGCCGAACAGAGCGGACCAGAGCACGCGATGGATGATGATCTCCGCGGCGGGCACGTTGGCGATGGCTTTGAAGTAGATCGGGAAAAGTCCCCAGATGATGTAGGCAGTAAGGCCCAGAATGTACCCGCGACGCGGGTTGGCGGCTTGCATGCAGAATCCTTGCTTAGGCAACTAACAAAGTGGGGATTGTAAGGAGATTTGTCTGCTGATGTCCTGCCTGAATAGGTAGGGCAATTGTGAACACGCAACCCTGTAGGAGCGAGCCTGCTCGCGATAGCGTCGGGTCAGTCGACATCGATGTTGAATGATCAACCGCTATCGCGAGCAGGCTCGCTCCCACTGGGGAGCAGGGTGAATCAGAAGAGTTTTAGTGGCTCTTCATTCAGTGCAGCCAATTGCTCACGCAACGCCAACACCTGATCACCCCAATACCGCTCACTGCCGAACCACGGAAAACTGTGCGGGAACGCCGGGTCGTCCCAGCGACGGGCAAGCCAGGCGCTGTAGTGCATCAAGCGCAAGGCGCGCAACGGTTCGATCAACGCCAGTTCTCGCGGATCGAAATCGTGAAATTCGTTGTAGCCGTCCATCAGTTCCGACAACTGCACGAGACATTCCTGGCGGTCGCCGGCCAACATCATCCAGATGTCCTGCACTGCCGKGCCCATGCGGCAGTCATCGAGGTCGACGATGTGGAACATTTCATCGCGGCACATCATGTTGCCGGGGTGACAGTCGCCGTGCATGCGGATGTTCTGGTGCGGCGTTGCCTTGTAGACCTCTTCCACCCGCTTGAGCAGGTCGCGGGCCACGGACTCGTAGGCCGGCAGCAGGCTTTTGGGTACAAAGTTGCCTTCAAGCAAGGTGGTCAGCGAGTCGTGACCGAAGTTCTTCACGCCCAGCGCTTCACGGTGGTCGAACGGTTTGGTGGAACCCACGGCGTGCAGGCGACCCAGCAACTGACCGAGGCGATAGAGCTGATCGAGATTCCCCGGCTCCGGCGCGCGGCCACCGCGGCGTGGGAACAGGGTGAAACGAAAGCCGTTGTGTTCGTGCAGGCTGGCGCCGTTGTGGATCATTGGCGCGACCACTGGCACATCGCACTCGGCGAGTTCGAAGGTGAACTGATGCTCTTCGAGAATCGCTTCGTTGGTCCAGCGCTGCGGACGGTAGAACTTGGCGATCAGCGGCTCGGAGTCTTCGATGCCGACTTGGTAGACACGGTTTTCGTAGCTGTTGAGCGCGAGAATGCGCGCGTCGCTGAGAAAGCCGATGCTTTCGACGGCATCGAGCACGAGGTCTGGGGTGAGGGTTGCAAACGGGTGGGCCATGCTGACTCCTGCGCGCAGCAGGCTGCCGCGTCCGGCCAAGCATGGTAGCGCAGACGGGCTGACTTTAGGGGATGGGATCGTTCCCACGCTCYGCGTGGGAATGCAGCCAGGGACGCTCCGCGTCCCCAGAAGCGGACGCGGAGCGTCCGGTGAGGCATTCCCACGCAGAGCGTGGGAACGATCATTTACTAGCCTTATCAGGCGCCGACGACCCCGCCATCATCCCGGGAAATCGCCATCACCGAAGACCGCGGTTTGCCATTCGGCAGATGCTCCGGGAACGTCGAACCGCCGTTCTCCCCCGGATGCTGAATCCCGACAAACAACGTCTTCTGATCCGGCGAGAAGCTGATCCCGGTGACTTCGCAACCTACCGGCCCGACCATGAACCGGCGAATTTCCCCGGTCTCAGGGTCGGCACACAGCATCTGGTTATTGCCCATGCCGGCAAAATCACCGGCGTTGCTTGAGTCGCCATCGGTGAGAATCCACAGCCGTCCGGCCTTGTCGAAGCCCAAACCATCCGGGCTGTTGAACATGTTCTGCGGCGTGATGTTCGACGAACCGCCCTTCGGCGTGCCGGCGTGAATGCCCGGGTTGCCGGCGACCACAAACAGGTCCCAGGCAAAGCTTTTCGAGGCGTGATCATCGCGGTCAGTGCGCCAGCGCAGAATCTGCCCGTAGACGTTTTTCTCACGCGGGTTTGGCCCGCCCACCGGTTGGCCTTCTTCGCCGCGTTTGGCGTTGTTGGTCAGCGTGCAATACACCTGGCCATCCTTGGGGCTGACCACTATCCATTCCGGACGGTCCATGCGCGTGGCTTTCACCACACTGGCGGCGAGGCGCGCGTGGATCAGCACTTCGGCCTGGTCGGCAAAACCGCTGCTGGCGTCGATGCCGTTTTTGCCGTGGGTCAGTTCGACCCACTCGCCTTGGCCTTTCGGGTGATCGGCATTGCCGTCGCCGGTGTCGAAGCGCGCCACATACAAAATGCCGTGATCCAGCAGGTCGCGGTTGGCCTTGGGGTTTTTGTGGTTGATCTTGTCGCGGCTGACGAACTTGTAGATGAACTCTCCACGCTCATCGTCGCCCATGTACACCACGGCGTGGCCGTCATGGGTTTCTGCCAGCGCGGCGTTCTCATGTTTGAAGCGGCCAAGGGCCGTGCGCTTGACCGGGGTCGATTGCGGATCGAACGGGTCGATTTCCACCACCCAGCCGTGACGGTTGAGTTCGTTGGGATTCTTCGCCAGGTCAAATCGCTCGTCGTGCTGATGCCAGTTGATCTCTTTACTGGCCGCCACTGCGCCGTAGCGTTTCTGCGCGGCATCGAATTTATGTTCGGCATTGCTGCTGCCGAAGCAATCAGTGAAGTTCTCTTCGCACGTCAGGTAAGTGCCCCATGGTGTCTTGCCGTTGGCGCAGTTCTGGAAGGTACCGAGGGCGTTTTTGCCGTGTGGGTCGGCGCTGGTTTTCAGCAGGTCATGGCCGGCGGCCGGGCCGCTCAGGCTGATCGGTGCGTTGCCGTGAATACGCCGGTTGTAGCGCGAGCCCTGGACGAATTGCCATTGACCGTTCTTGCGCTGCACTTCGATCACCGACACGCCTTCGCAGGCCAGCGCCTTGCGCACTTCTTCGGCGGACTGCGGCATGCCGCCATGCGGGTAAAGGTAGCGATAGTTGGTGTATTCGTTGTTGATTGCCATCAGCGCCCGGTCTTTTTCACCGGGAAACTCGAACAGGCTCATGCCGTCATTGTTGTCGCCGAACTGGACTTCCTGTTGCTCGGCCGTGCCGTTGCCACTCGGGTCGAAGGCTGGACCGTTCTTTTGCAGAGGCTGGCCCCAACTGATCAGCACCGAGGATTTGTAGCCTGACGGCAAGGTAATGGCGTCGCTGGTGGCGGCGGGGATGCTGTCGAAACCCAACAACTTGCTGGTGCCGGCGCTAACACTCGCGGCGAGCACGCTTCGGCTCAGTAGGTTGCCACCGAGGAACATGGCGGCACCGCAGAGGGCACCGGCGCTGATGAACCCACGACGGCTGAGGCCGACCATCTTTTCGAGGTCGGTGGAATGGTTTTCTTCTAATAGGCTCACATCAGGCTCCCTGCGGGTTTTTGCAGCCACCTTAAAGTGCATTGGTGACGCTTTTGTTTCAGAGCGGTGTACCGAGCAACACGTTGGATGGCGCGAACTGCACCAGCACCGGTTTGGCAGCGGCAAGCCCTAGCGTGCGCAAATGCAGCGGCTCGGCCAAGGCGCACAGTGTCTGGCCATTGGGCAGGCCGATTCGTACTTCGCTGGGGCCGTCTTCGGCGTCGAGAATGGCTTCGATGATGCCTTTCAAGAAGTTGTTGCCGGGTGTTGCTTGTTGATCGATACCCAACAATTCAAGCCAGCCGGCCTTGATCAACGCCACCACTTCGGTACCGGTTACCAACTCCAGGCGCAGGGTGCTGTCGTGGGTGATCTGCGCATCGATCGTCAAGCCTTCGGCCAGTTCAAGACGGATCCGGTCGTTGCGCCCCTGAGCTTCGATCCCCACCACTGTGCCGTGCAATTGATTGCGCGCGCTGGTCCGTAGCATCAGGCGACCAAGCAGGTCCAGATCGCTGGCATCTTCGGCCGCCTCCAATACCTGGGCCTGCAAGGCTTGCAGTTTTTGATACAGGCGCAACACACGCAGGCCTTCGCTGGAGAGTTTGGCGCCGCCGCCTCCCTTGCCACCGACACTGCGTTCCACCAGCGGCTTCTGCGCCAGGTTGTTCAGCTCGTCGATCGCATCCCACGCCGCCTTGTAGCTCAGGCCCGCGCTTTTCGCGGCACGGGTGATCGAGCCTTGTTCGGCGATGTGTTGCAGCAACGCAATGCGCTGCGGACGACGGACAATGTGCTGGGACAACAATGTAGGCAAGGACATGGCGAGGTGCTTTGGGCTGAGACGATGCAGAGGACGTTGGCTGCTGCAAGCCTGGGAGTCAAGTCAGGCCATGTCGCCCGGTTTGGGGGTGCGGGCCAGGCAGTACACGTCAACCCGCGCAGCACCTGCGTCCATCAATAGTCGGGCGAGGGCTTGCGCCGTGGCGCCAGTGGTCAGCACATCGTCGACCAACGCCAAATGACGACCCTTGATGCGCGCGCCGGGCGTCAGGGCGAAGGCGTTGCGCAGGTTCTTTTTGCGCGCGTCGGCATTCAAGTCCTGCTGTGCGCTGGTGTCTTGGGTCCTCACCAGCAGCGTTTCGTCGCAAGGAATGTCCAGATAAGTGCCGAGCCAGCGGGCCAGCATGGCGGCTTGATTGAAGCCCCGTTGGCGCAGGCGTTTAGAGGCCAGCGGCACCGGAACGAGCGCATCGGGACGATCCAGGTCTTCGTCGAAGCCATGTTGCAGGAATTGTGCGAGAAGTTCGGCGAGCAGGCGGCCAAAGGGCCACTTTGCAGAGTGCTTGAAACGTGTGATCAGGGTGTCCACCGGGAAGCTGTAAGTCCACGGCGCGGCGACTTGCTGGAACGCGGGCGGTTGATTCAGGCACTGACCGCAGGTGAGTCCGGAACCCGGTAAGGGCAAGGCGCAGGTTTGGCAGTGATCCCCAAGCCAGGGCAGCTCCGTTTCGCAGGCCATGCAGATCGGGATGTGTTCATCGGCCGGTTCAGCACAGAGCAAGCAGTGTTGTTTGTTTTTTAACCAGATGTAAACCGGTCCTTCGTAACGTGGTTGACAGCGCATGAGTCTTCCTTAAATATGCCGAACATCCGTGTCGCGTCTGTGGGTATTCCATCCCTCAGTCGCTTGCCAAGCATAAAACAAAGGAAACGCCCATGAGCGCCAGCACCTCTGCAACCCTGCGTCATGACTGGTCTTTGGCCGAAGTCAAAGCACTCTTCGTTCAGCCATTCAATGACCTGTTATTCCAGGCTCAGACGGTGCATCGCGCGCATTTCGACGCCAACCGCGTCCAGGTTTCCACGCTGCTCTCGATCAAAACCGGCGCCTGCCCGGAAGATTGCAAATATTGCCCACAGTCCGGTCACTACAACACCGGCCTGGAAAAAGAAAAGCTGATGGAAGTGCAGAAGGTCCTCGAAGAGGCCGCTCGCGCCAAGGCCATCGGTTCGACCCGTTTCTGCATGGGCGCGGCGTGGAAACACCCGTCGGCCAAAGACATGCCGTACGTTTTGGAAATGGTCAAAGGCGTAAAAGCCATGGGCCTGGAAACCTGCATGACCCTGGGCCGCCTGGACCAGGACCAGACCGAAGCCCTGGCGCAGGCCGGTCTCGACTACTACAACCACAACCTCGACACCTCGCCGGAGTTCTACGGCAGCATCATCACCACTCGCACTTACAGCGAGCGCCTGCAAACCCTGGCCTACGTGCGTGATTCGGGGATGAAAATCTGCTCAGGCGGCATCCTCGGCATGGGCGAGTCCCTCGATGACCGCGCCAACTTGCTGATCCAGCTGGCCAACCTGCCAGAGCACCCGGAATCGGTGCCGATCAACATGCTGGTGAAAGTCGCCGGTACGCCGCTGGAAAATGCCGAAGACATCGATCCATTCGACTTCATCCGCATGCTCGCTGTTGCCCGTATCCTGATGCCGCAATCCCACGTGCGCCTGTCCGCTGGCCGCGAAGCGATGAACGAGCAGATGCAGGCCCTGGCGTTCTTCGCCGGCGCCAACTCGATTTTCTACGGGGAAAAACTGCTGACCACCGCCAACCCGCAGGCTGACAAAGACATGCAACTGTTCTCGCGCCTGGGGATTCTGCCGGAAGCGCGCGAAGAGCACGCGGACGAGGTGCATCAGGCCGCCATTGAGCAGGCACTGGTTGAGCAGAAGAGCAGCGAGCAGTTCTACAACGCTGCTGTTTAATCGACGCTGATCCCCTGTGGGAGCGAGCCTGCTCGCGATTGCGACCTTCCAGTCACATCAATGTTGGCTGTGAATCCGCCATCGCGAGCAGGCTCGCYCCCACATTGGAATGCGATCAAATGTGGGAGTGAGACC
>NZ_JBFUKU010000161.1:0-12898 GCF_056400685.1 Pseudomonas sp. P5_A12
TTGTCTGGTTGGAACGCTAGACTTCGCTGATCTGCATCAACTGATCGACGCTTGAAACTCCCAGAATCGACCGCATCTATAACGGTATCTGGCAGGTTTCTTCATTCAGGATGTTTTATAGGTCCGGCCTGCTCAAAAGGAAGGTGACCCATGCGTATAGATCGTTTAACCAGCAAATTGCAGTTAGCACTATCCGACGCCCAATCCCTGGCCGTCGGCCTCGACCATTCCGGCATCGAGCCGGCGCATTTGATGCAGGCGCTGCTTGAACAGCAGGGCGGCTCGATCAAACCTCTGCTGATGCAGGTCGGTTTCGACGTCAACAGCCTGCGTAAAGAGCTGACCAAAGAGCTCGACCAGCTGCCGAAAATCCAGAACCCGACCGGCGACGTGAACATGTCGCAGGACCTGGCGCGCCTGCTCAATCAGGCTGATCGCCTGGCCCAGCAGAAGGGCGACCAGTTCATCTCCAGCGAGCTGGTGCTGCTGGCCGCCATGGATGAAAACAGCAAACTCGGCAAGTTGTTGCTGGGGCAGGGCGTGAGCAAGAAAGCCCTGGAGAACGCGATCAATAACCTGCGTGGCGGCGAAGCGGTCAACGACGCCAACCACGAGGAGTCGCGCCAGGCGCTGGATAAATACACTGTCGACCTGACCAAGCGTGCCGAAGAAGGCAAGCTTGATCCGGTGATCGGCCGTGACGACGAAATTCGCCGGACCATTCAGGTCCTGCAACGTCGTACCAAGAACAACCCGGTGCTGATCGGCGAGCCCGGCGTGGGTAAAACCGCCATCGCTGAGGGCCTGGCCCAGCGCATCATTAATGGCGAAGTGCCGGATGGCCTGAAAGGCAAACGCCTGCTGTCCCTCGACATGGGGGCGCTGATTGCCGGTGCCAAGTATCGCGGTGAGTTTGAAGAGCGCCTGAAATCGCTGCTCAACGAGCTGTCGAAGCAGGAAGGACAGATCATTCTGTTCATCGACGAACTGCACACCATGGTCGGCGCCGGTAAAGGCGAAGGCTCGATGGATGCGGGCAACATGCTCAAGCCTGCCCTGGCTCGTGGCGAGTTGCATTGCGTCGGCGCGACTACGCTCAATGAGTACCGCCAATATATAGAGAAGGACGCGGCCCTCGAGCGGCGCTTCCAGAAAGTCCTGGTGGATGAGCCGAGCGAAGAAGACACCATCGCGATTCTGCGTGGCCTCAAAGAGCGTTACGAGGTTCACCACAAGGTGGCGATCACCGACGGCGCCATCATCGCCGCGGCCAAGCTCAGTCATCGCTACATTACTGATCGCCAGTTGCCGGACAAGGCCATCGACCTGATCGACGAGGCGGCCAGCCGTATTCGTATGGAGATCGACTCCAAGCCGGAAGTGCTGGACCGTCTGGAGCGTCGCCTGATTCAGTTGAAGGTGGAATCGCAGGCACTGAAAAAAGAAAGCGACGAAGCGGCGATCAAACGCCTGGAAAAACTCCAGGAAGAAATCAGCCGCCTTGAGCGCGAGTATTCGGACCTTGAAGAAATCTGGAATTCGGAAAAAGCCGAAGTCCAGGGTTCTGCGCAGATCCAGCAGAAAATCGAACAGTCCCGTCAGGAACTGGAAGCCGCACGCCGCAAAGGTGACCTGAACCGCATGGCCGAGCTGCAATACGGGGTGATCCCGGACCTGGAGCGCAGCCTGCAAATGGTCGATCAGCACGGCAAAAGCGAAAACCAGTTGCTGCGCAGCAAGGTGACTGAGGAAGAAATTGCTGAAGTCGTGTCAAAGTGGACCGGTATTCCGGTGTCGAAAATGCTCGAAGGCGAGCGCGACAAACTAATGAAGATGGAAAGCCTGTTGCACCAGCGTGTGATCGGCCAGGACGAAGCGGTGATCGCTGTGTCCAACGCGGTGCGGCGTTCCCGGGCCGGGTTGTCAGACCCGAATCGCCCAAGTGGTTCGTTCATGTTCCTCGGCCCGACCGGTGTCGGTAAAACCGAGCTGTGCAAGGCACTGGCCGAGTTCCTCTTTGATACGGAAGAGGCGATGGTGCGGATCGACATGTCCGAGTTCATGGAGAAACATTCCGTGGCCCGACTGATCGGTGCGCCACCAGGGTACGTGGGCTATGAAGAGGGCGGTTATCTGACCGAGGCGGTGCGTCGCAAGCCTTACTCGGTGATCCTTCTGGACGAGGTCGAGAAGGCCCACCCGGATGTGTTCAACATCTTGCTGCAAGTGCTRGAAGATGGCCGCTTGACCGACAGCCATGGCCGCACGGTGGATTTCAAGAATACCGTGATCGTCATGACATCCAACTTGGGCTCGGTGCAGATCCAGGAGCTGGTCGGTGATCGTGAGGCGCAGCGTGCGGCGGTGATGGATGCGATTTCCACCCACTTCCGGCCGGAGTTCATCAACCGGGTCGACGAAGTGGTGATCTTCGAGCCGTTGGCGCGGGATCAGATCGCGGGCATTACCGAGATCCAGTTGGGACGTCTGCGCAGTCGTCTGACCGAGCGTGAGCTGAAACTGGAGCTGAGCCCTGAGGCCATGGATAAGCTGATCGCCGTGGGTTACGACCCGGTGTACGGCGCACGTCCGCTCAAACGAGCGATTCAGCGCTGGATCGAGAACCCGCTGGCTCAGTTGATTCTGTCGGGCCGTTTCCTGCCCGGTGAGACCGCCAAGGGTGTGGTGGAGAACGACGAAATCGTATTCGTCTGATCCATTCAGGCAGCAAAACTGATGAGGCCTCGCATTGCGAGGCCTTTTTTTCGCCAGGCTGTTGAACTCTAAGGAAAAGGCTTGTAAAGTGCGCCCCGCAGTAAGTCACCCGCCAGGGTTTCCGCTCCCCAAGCAGGAATCCAAAATAAGTTGCAAATCATTAACTTGAAAGCAATTTAGGGGGTTGACAGAGGTTCTGAAGATTGTAGAATAGCGCGCCTCAGACACACGAACGCAGCGATGCGAACGGGTCGAAGAGAACGCAAAAAGCTTCACCGTTTTAAATTGAAATATGTAGTTCCGTGATAGCTCAGTCGGTAGAGCAAATGACTGTTAATCATTGGGTCCCAGGTTCGAGTCCTGGTCACGGAGCCAATTTCAAACCGGGGTATAGCGCAGTCCGGTAGCGCGCCTGCTTTGGGAGCAGGATGTCAGGAGTTCGAATCCCCTTACCCCGACCATATTAAAAATCCTCGTATCGAAAGATACGGGGATTTTTTTTGCGTGCCGAAAAAAAGCCCCGCTTCTCGGTGGAGAAAGCAGGGCTTGGTACTCAGAGGTTCAGGCGCCTTCTTGATCCTTCAGATGCTCGAACAAACCTTTTGGCATTTTCTTGCCGTTGGCTTCGTAGTTGGCCTTCACGTTATCGAACGCCTCTTGTTCGTCGATAAAACCGTCATGGTTGGTGTCGATTTTGTCGAAATTGGCCTTTGGCGCGACTTTCAGGAATTCCGCGCGGGAAACCTTGCCGTCGTCATCGGTGTCGGTTTTTGCCATCGAGGCATCGCCACACTTGCCTTCACCGCATTTGCCTTCAGGGGTTTTCACCACCTGTTCAGCCGAGGCCAGCAGGTAGCCTTGAGTCAACGGCTGCGAAGCGAACACGGAGCCGGTCAACATCATGCCGCCAGCCAGAACAGCGCCGAGCAGACCAATAGTGTTTTTGGTGGTACGGGACATTTCAAATCTCCTGGGTTGCACGACACAACCGCTTGATAAAGGGTTGCCACGTAAGTGCGGCGACAACCGAAGCAGGCAGGCTGCCTTGCTCGGGTGTGGCCATTTAGCGGGAGTGGTGTATCGCTACTGTGTCGCGCAAGGGGGGAGTTTGTAAGCGAAGGGGCTAAAACGCGGGGGGAGATACAGTGAGACACAGATCTACAGATTGATGAGCAAAAAAATGTGGGAGCGAGCCTGCTCGCGATGGCAGCATGTCAGGCGACATTTGATGTCGACTGTTCAGACGCTATCGCGAGCAGGCTCRCTCCCACATTAGTTGGCGGTGTATCAGTGCAGCTTGAGTCGCGGCTCAGTCCCGCGCCCGATCTTGCTGCCCAGCATCAGCATCGCCGTACGAAACGCGCCATACAGCGCCATCTGGTGCATACGGTACAACGACACGTAAAACATCCGCGCCAGCCAGCCTTCCAGCATCACACTGCCGGTCAGGTTGCCCATCAAGTTACCCACAGCCGAAAAACGCGACAGCGAGATCAACGAGCCATAGTCGGTGTATTTATACGTAGGCAGAGGTTTGCCTTCGATCCGCAGTTTCAGCGATTTGGCCAGCAGCGAAGCCTGCTGATGCGCAGCCTGGGCACGCGGCGGTACATTGCGATCAGAGCCCGGTTGCGGGCAGGCCGCGCAGTCACCGAAGGCGAAGATGTTTTCGTCGCGGGTGGTTTGCAGGGTGGGCAGCACGTGTAGCTGGTTAATGCGATTGGTTTCCAGGCCGTCGATGTCCTTGAGGAAACCCGGTGCACGAATCCCGGCGGCCCAGACTTTCAGGCTGGCGTTGATCACTTTGCCGTCGGCGGTGATCAGGCTGTCGGCCGTCACCTCACTGACTGCGGCATTGGTCATGACGTTGACCCCGAGTTTTTCCAGGGTTTTATGCACAGGCCCGCCGATACGTTCCGGCAGGGCAGGCAATACCCGTGGCCCGGCTTCGATCAGGGTGATGTGCATGTTTTCCGGTTTGATTCGGTCCAGGCCATAAGCGGCCAGTTCATGCGCAGCGTTGTGCAGTTCAGCGGCCAGTTCAACCCCGGTAGCCCCGGCGCCAACGATGGCCACGCTGATCTGCTCGACCTTGTCGGTCTGCCCGGCATGGGCGCGCAGATAATGGTTGAGCAGTTGCTGGTGGAAACGCTCGGCCTGTTTGCGGGTGTCGAGGAACAGGCAATGTTGCGCCGCGCCTTGGGTACCGAAATCATTGGTGGTGCTGCCGACGGAAATCACCAGCGAGTCGTAACCCACCTCACGGGCGGGCACCAGTTCCAGGCCGGCTTCGTCGTAAGTGGCGGCCAGCTGGATTTTTTTCTGCGTGCGATCGAGCCCGCTCATGCGCCCCAGCTGGAACTCGAAGTGGTTCCATTTGGCTTGGGCAACATAGTTGAGTTCATCTTCGGAAGAGTTCAGCGACCCGGCTGCCACTTCGTGCAGCAGCGGTTTCCAGATATGGGTCAGGTTCGCGTCGACCAGCATCACGCTGGCCGTGCCGCGCTTGCCCAGAGTCTTACCCAGACGGGTAGCCAACTCCAGACCGCCGGCGCCGCCGCCAACGATGACAATACGATGTGTCATGGGGATATCTCGCAAGGCTAAAAGAAATCGGTGCAATTACCCGAGCGAGCGCGATGCTGCTCATAGCGTCAGGTAACTGATAAGTCGGCTCAAAAGGCCCAGACCAATGGTCACTGCCAGCACCACCACCAGGAGCATCCACGGCCGGAAAGGTCGGCGCTCAACTTGGTGCTGGGACAAGTGCAGGTACTCTTCGACATGCTTTTGGTCGTCGGGGTTCAGGCGGCTGGTCATAAAGGCCTCGTCGGTAGACGTTGCTGAATGTGTAGAAGCTACAGGCTGATTTAACGAACATTGAACGGAGCATAGCCGCTGTCCGGAATGGGCTCGACGCTCACCGTGTCGTCCAGGCGAATGATGCCACTTTGTAACACTCGGGCAGTGATTCCGCCATGTCCGCGCACAGCTTGAAAGGTCCTGGGGCCGAGGTTGTTTTGAAGGCGCGCACAAGGCTGGCACCAGCCGGTGGTTTCGAAAATGGCCTGGCCGATCCGGAAGCGACGACCCTTGAGGCTGAACAGGTTGATGCCGCTGATAACGAGGTTGCGCCGCAAATCATTAGGCAATACCGGCTGATCGTCCGGGCGGCCCATCAGCGAAGTGATCACCGCTAGATGCTCCCACTGAATCAAGGTCACCTGCCGCGCGTTATGCACGCCAGGGCGGGCTCGATCGCCGGTCAAACCGGCCTGGAGTCGCGCTTCCACCGCCTCCAGTTCGATCATCGGTACGTGAGGTCCGGGGCGCACGCCGATCCAGCGTACGCGGCCGGTTTGCGGGACTTGCGCGATCAATGCCTGCAATGGACTCACAAACTGATTCCGACATCGAAGACGATGCTGCGCCCCAGGTTGCTGCGCAGGAAGTCCGGTGCATCCGGGTGCGCGAACAGCACCCGGGCGAAGGTCGGGCCGACCAGTGACAGCGAACGCCAGCCTTGGCGCAGGTATTCGGTAGGCGGTGGAAAATGGCTGTTGAGGTCCAGCACTTCGCGTTTGAGGCTGGCGAAGGCGATGATGTCGAGTTCCCCCAAGTCCATGCCACGTTCTTTGTAGTTGTGCGCTTTTTTACGCAAGGTCGGCGCCAGTCTCAGCAAAAACTCATTGGCGGGGATGCGTTTGGGTTTGGCTTCGCGTCGCACTAACTGGCTCAGGGAAAATGCACTGCGTCGACGTTGTAGCTCGTCGCGCCATTCGTCGTTCAGTCGACGGCCCTCGTCGAGTACGAAGAACACCTCGAAATTCGCCTCTCGAAACAATACGTCCGGCGGTTCGCCGGCCGGGGCGAATTCGTCGGCGCGATAGGGAATGTTCAAGCCTTGCAACAGGCGCTGGCACACCCAACGCTCACGCTCCCATTTGCGGGCATTGGAAAGGAACGCGTTGGCTTGCTCGGCCGCGATGGTCAGCAGGCGTAAATAATCTGAGTCATCCATAGGCCCAAGCTTAGCGTTCAAATGCGACAAGCAGAAAGCGTTTACCGGCAATCGACGTGACTGGGCAGTCTGAAAGGGCGGTGTAGACTGATGGCCATCAAGTAGAAGCGATAGGACAAGGGGGTGAATGTGAAATATTGGCCGGTGTTGCTGCTCAGTTTTCTGCCCTGGTGGGCCCAGGCGCTGGAAGTGGGCGAGCGACTAGCACCCTGGACCTTGCTCGATCAGTACGACCAGGCGTTCACGCTCGATAATCACACTCAGACGCTGCTGGTAGCGCGAAGCATGGACGCCGCCAAACTGGTAGAGGCTGCACTGCAAGGCCAGCCAAAAGGCTATCTGGAGGCCCGGCACGTCGTATTTTTAGCGGACATCCAGCGTATGCCAAAGCTGATCGCGAAGATGTTTGCCATTCCGGCCATGCGCGATTATTCCTACCGGGTAATGCTGGACCGTGAGGGGCGCGTGGCGCCGCGCTACCCCGGGGCTGAGGACAATGTACTGTGGCTGCAACTCAAGGACGGCCAATTGTTGGCACAACACGAATATGCCACGGCCGCGCAACTACATGAGGCGCTAGAGAAGGCCCGGCCATGATCGGTGCAGGGTTGTTGTCACCGCAGACGCTGACGGTCGGCTGGCTGATCTATGTGCCCGTGCTGCTCTGGGCCATCTGGCGTGCGCCTTGGGTAGAGCTATTCACAGACAGCCGGCGCCAGCATTTGCTGTTCGGCACGGTGTTCGCGTTGTTTTTGTTGTGGCTGGTACGACGGGATTTCGACACCGGCGTGTCTTATCACTTCATCGGCATGACAGCCGTGACCTTGCTGCTGGACTGGCCGTTGGCAATTGTTGGCGGCTTGATTGCGCAGTTCGGGCTCGTGCTGCTCGGGCGTCAGGACCTGGCCGCCATTGGCTTGAACGGAGCGCTGCTGATTTTGCTGCCGGTGCTGGTCACTGAGTGCATCGCCATCCTGGTGGAGCGGGCGCAACCACGTAATCCCTTTGTGTATATCTTTTGTTCCGGTTTTTTTGCGGCGGCGTTGTCGGCGTTGTTGTGCCTGCTGCTGGCGCTGTGGGTGCTGTGGTACGACGAGCGTTTTGTCATGCCGTATTGGCTGGAAGATTTTGTCGGCTATCTGTGGCTGCTGATTTTTCCCGAAGCGTTCATCAACGGCATGGTGGTCAGCGCCTTGGTGGTGTTCAGCCCTGAATGGCTGGAGACGTTCAATCGCACACGCTACCTTTCGGCCCCCTGGAAAGACGACGACCCGAAGTCTTGATCCACATCACATCGGTCCTTCATTGGCGAACGCATGCTCGACAAAACCTTCAGGAGCATGGGCATGAGTGTGTACGAGTGGGCGAGGCAGGAGTTGCGTCAGAGTCTGGATGGAGCGAAGGAGGCGGGGTTTGATCCGGGCTTGAGCCTGCGCGCCTTGCTCAGCGCAGTGGTGCAGCAAAGCAAGGCAGTGCGCAGTACCGAAGACCTGGCCGACGAGTTGCGTTTTCTCGCGGAAAACCTCGATGACGACCAGGACTACGGTTTTATGCGGCCCTGAACCTCAGTGACGCGGTTCGAAATCTTCGCTGAACAGTTCGTCTTCAGCGTCCGGGCTGACCGGAATCTTGTGCTCTTCCGATGCCCATGCTCCGAGGTCGATCAGTTTGCAGCGATCCGAGCAAAACGGCCGGAAGGTGCTCTCGGCACTCCATTCGACAGGAGCGCCACAGGTTGGGCATTGGACGGTTGGGGTCTGGCTCATGACTGGCCTCCACGCAAAGTAAGGTAAAAGTGATGCAGGCGTTCGACCTCGCTGTGCAGCCAGGCGAGGTCGCGGTCGTTGACCACTACATCGTCGGCATGGCTCACGCGGTCCTGGCGGCTGGTCTGGACCTTGAGGATCGCCTGGACCTGTTGTTCAGTTGTCTGGTCACGCTGCAAGGTGCGTTCGATTTGTAACTGTTGCGGGGCATCGATCACCAGGACGCGTTGAGTCATGGCGTTCTGCCCGGACTCGATCAGCAGCGGCGAAACCAGAATCGCGTAAGGCGATTGTGCCTTGGCCAGATTGTCCGCGATTTCTTCACCGATCAACGGATGCAACAAGCCTTCGAGCCACCGACGTTCCTCCGGTACTTCAAAGATCAATGCGCGCAGGGCCGCGCGGTCCAGTGTTCCGTCAGCTTGCAGCACGCCGGGGCCGAAGTGTTCGGCGATAGCGGCCAACGCCGGGCGACCCGGTTCCACCACCCAGCGTGCCGCGTGATCGGCGTCCACGACGTGGATGCCCAGGTCAATGAAGTGTTGGGCAGCGGCGCTTTTACCGCTGCCGATGCCGCCGGTCAGGCCGAGAATCCAGGGTTTTTCCACAGGGGTATTCATTTCAAACCGACAAACTGCCAATAGAAGTCGGTTATTTGACCACCCCAGAGCAAGGCAATCCAGCCGGCAATCGCCAGATAGGGGCCGAAGGGGATTGGCGAAGAGGTTTTCGCGTTGCTCAGACGCAACATAATCACCCCGAGAATGGCGCCCACCAGCGACGACAGCAGGATCGTCAGCGGCAGAATTTGCCAGCCACCCCACGCCCCGAGCATGGCCAGTAATTTGAAATCACCGTGACCGAGACCGTCTTTGCCGGTGAGCAGCTTGAACAGCCAGAACACCGACCACAACGCCATGTATCCGGCCACTGCCCCCCACAGCGCTTCATGCAATGACACGAAGACCCCGAAACTGTTGACGATCAACCCCAGCCATAACAGCGGCAGTACCAGCACATCCGGGAGCAGTTGGTGCTCTGCGTCGATCAGACTCATCGCCAGCAAGCCCCAGGTCAGGACCAACACCGTGCAAGCCTGCCACCCGAAACCGAAATGCCAGGCGGTAAACGCCGAGAGCAGGCCACAAGCCAGTTCGGTCAGCGGATAGCGCTTGCTGATAGGTGCGGCGCAGTTCGAGCATCGCCCCCGTAAAAACAGATAACTGATCACCGGGATGTTTTCCCACGGGCGAATTCGATGGTCGCATTGTGGGCAATGGGAGTGGGGCAGCATCAAGTTGTAGGTCGGGCCGGGCGCTTCTGGCGGTACACCGAGCACGTCATGGGCTTGGAGCCGCCATTCGCGATCGAGCATTTTCGGCAGGCGCCAGATCACCACATTGAGGAAGCTGCCCACGACCAGGCCCACCACTAATGCGAGGGTCACGAAGAACGCTGGGTAAACAGTCAGGATTTCATTCAAGGGCATGTCAGATCGCTGAGCCGAGTTGGAAGATGGGCAAGTACATCGCAACCACCAGGCCCCCGACGATAACACCCAGCACGACCATGATGAATGGCTCCATCAGGCTGGTGAGGTTATCGACCATGTTGTCCACTTCGTCTTCGTAGAAGCCCGCGACCTTGTCGAGCATGGTATCCAATGCGCCGGACTCTTCACCAATGGCCGTCATTTGAATCGCCATGTTGGGGAAGACTCCCGAAGTGCGCATGGAAAAATTCAGCTGCATGCCAGTCGACACGTCCTGCTTGATGCGCAGCACCGCACGCTTGAACACGATGTTGCCGGTCGCACCGGCCACCGACTCCAATGCTTCGACCAATGGCACGCCGGCGGCAAAGGTAGTCGACAGCGTTCGGGCGTAGCGGGCCACGGCAGACTTGTACATCAGCGTGCCGATCAGGGGCAGTTTCAGCAGCCAGGTGTCCCGCCAGTCGCGAAAGCCCGGGGATTTCTTGAAAGCGTGGCGCACGCCGAAAATCGCCGCGATCAGCACACCGAGCATCGCCCACCACCAATGCTGCATGAACGCCGACAGGCCGATGACCATCACCGTGAAGGCAGGCAGTTCGGCACCAAAACCTTTGAACACCGATTCGAATTGCGGCACCACCTTGACCAGCAGAATCCCCGTGACAATGATCGCGACAAACACCACGGCCAATGGGTAGGTCATGGCTTTCTTGATCTTGGCCTTCAGGCTTTCGCTCTTTTCCTTATAGATCGCCACCCGTTCCAGCAAAGTATCGAGGGCGCCGGCCTGCTCGCCGGCGTCCACCAGGTTGCAGTAGAGCTCATCGAAATACTGCGGCTTTTTGCGCAGGGACGCGGCGAAGCTGTTACCCGCCGCGACTTCCTGTTTCAACTCGTCCACCAGTTTGCGCATGGCCGGGTTATCGAAGCCTTCACCGATAATGTCGAACGACTGCAACAGCGGCACGCCGGCTTTCATCATGGTCGCCATCTGCCGGGTGAAGAGGGCAATGTCCTGCGTCTTGATACGTTTGCCGACGTTGAACATCGACGCGGATTTCTTGCGCACTTTGCCGGGGTTGATGCCTTGCTTGCGCAGTTGTGCCTTGATCAACGCCGGGTTCTGGCCGCTCAACTCACCGATCATCTTGGTGCCTTTCCTGTCTGTGCCTTCCCAAGCGTAGACACTTGTTTTTGCTGCTTTGACCGACATGTTCAGCCCTAGGTGACCCGATTGATTTCTTCATGGCTTATAGCCTAGTCAAGGCGCTGAGCCAAACCAGCGGCCTTGAGGTGACAAAAAGTGTCAGATAGTGCGGTTGTTGGGAGATGGAAAGGTCTTTGGTTTGACTTCATGCCCCGCCAACTGGGGCTGTGGCGCTTGGCATGGGCTGTGCTGATGCTCTTTCAGATCATGAGCTTTCGACTCATGCATGGAGCTTGTCTATGAAGACTCAGAAAGGTTTTACCCTGATCGAACTGCTGATCGTGGTGGCGATCATCGGGATTCTGGCGACGTTTGCGTTGCCGATGTATTCCAAATATCAGGCCAGGGCGAAGTTGACGGCGGGTCTGGCCGAGATTTCCGCCATGAAGGTGCCGTATGAAGATGTGATCAACCAAGGTACGGAGCCAACGGTAAGCAATGTGGCGCCGGCGGGTGATGCCAAGACCAGCAATTGCACCGTCGCGGTCACCGGTGCTGTGGACACAGGCAATGGCAGCATCACCTGCACGATATTGGATGCCCCGGCGCCAGTGCTGAACAAGAGCATTACGTTAAAGCGTGATGCAGCCAATGGCTGGTCGTGTGTCAGTACCGCTGACAAAGATTACTTGCCTAAAGCCTGCAAGAGTTCCGCCTCGTAAACGCTGACACCCAGCACGGCCCCGCTGCTTCGGTTGCGGGGCCTTTTTTTTGTTTGTCGAATGCCTCGCTGCTGAAAAAAAGGCAAAAAATTCAGGGTGTTAGGAACTTTGTGAAAACCCGCAAGTTGCATGCAGAGTTTTGCCTGGTCATGCATTTTGCATGATTTCGAAATATCGTCATATTTGTAACGTATTGATTTTTAACGATTTAGTTGTTGTCTCAAAGTTGGCACAGCGTTCGCAATATACCCAATAACCCTGCTGAGAAGACAACCAGCAGACTTTCAAGAAAAACAGGAGTTACACGTATGAAGAAGTTCGCTATCGCTGCCGCTACTGCTACCGCGCTGACCCTGACTCTGGCCAACGCAGCATTCGCCCAGACCACCACCACTCAWGCCCCGCTGACACTGGCTTCGGGTGAAGTTGCCAAGGCTACGGAAGCTACTTCCGATACCTGGATCACCACCAAAGTCAAAAGCGACCTGCTGACCGAAAAAGGCATTCCTGGCACCGACATCAAAGTTGAAACCAACAAAGGCGTGGTTTCCCTGTCGTCCACTGTTGCAGTGACTGATGCTCAGAAAGCCACCGCTGTGGCGATCACCAAGAAAATCGAAGGCGTCAAAGCGGTCTCCGCTGACGGCCTGAAAGCCGACTAAGGCAAGACTTCTCGCCTGGACCGGGGGAAGGTGTGGCAGTCGGGATGAGTCATACGACTGCCACTTCTTAGGATTAGGAGTTCATGCGAACGGCCATAAGGATGTAGCCATTACAGGCCCCTGACATTGATGTCGGGGGCCTGTTCTATTTGGGCTGCACAAAACAACTGTGGTCATTCAAGGTTGTGGTGAGTTCAATGGCTGAACAGCAATCTTGTGAGTATCACTCGGCATCCAGATGCAACGGCGTCACCACCCGACCATCACTTTCAGCTTTACCAAGGTTAGCGTCGACGAAGTACACACGGTCGTCGGCCAACTGACCCTTATCCACCAGGTAATCCTTGATGCTGCTGGCGCGCTCCTGCCC
>NZ_JBFUKU010000162.1:0-12893 GCF_056400685.1 Pseudomonas sp. P5_A12
CAGCTGGAAATTGCAGCCTTCGCCCTCAACTTCTACCAACGTTCCGGGCAGCTTTCCTTCAAGGAAGCTCTTCACTTCTACGGCCTGCATGCTCAACCTCAATCGGCGCCCTGTGCGCACGGGTCGGACATCATACAAAAAAGCCCCGCGCCTGCGAACCCCGCTAAGCAGGACTCTGACGGGGGGCTTCTCTGTAGATGCGGTCAGGGGTGCGCCAACAGCTCGGTCAATTCGCTGACCTGAGCGATTTCACGCATGTCTTCGGGCATCCCGCGAATGCTCAGCGCCTTGCCGGCCGCCTCTGCATCACGCATGAAGCACAGCAGCAGCGACAAGCCGACGCTGCTGGATTTCAACACTGCCGAACAATCGACCACCAGTTCAGTAGCCGTGCTGGACTTGATCAACGCCTGCCCCTGCTTGCGCAGATCCGGGCCGGTGCGATAGTCCAGCATGCCACTCAACTGCAGCTCGCCGGATTCGCTCATGCGAATGGCCGACACACTCATTGGGCCTTAGTCTCGGTGGATGCCTTGGCTTTGGCGACTTCCCCGGCCCAACCGTTGATGGTCTTGTCCAGGTCGTTGCCATTGCGCTGCATCGCATCAGCGAACTGATCACGGAACAGCTTGCCGATGTTGATCCCGTTGATGATCACGTTGCGCAGCTTCCACTCGCCATTGACTTTCTCGAGCGTGTAAGACACAGGATAGATCGCGCCGCTGCGGCCTTTGACTGTCATGCCGACGCTGGTGCGGTCGCCCGACTCGTCTTTGGCTGGATCAACAGTGATGCCCTGGTTGTTGTACTCAAGCAAAGCATTGCCATAAAACTGGAACAGGCCCTTCTTGAAGTTCTCTTCGAAGGTTTTCATCTGTGCCGGCGTGGCTTTCTTTGAGTACTTGACCGTCATGATGCTCTTGGAAATACCCTCGGCATCCACCACAGGTCCGACGATCGTGTTCAACGCCGTATAAAAGTCCTGCGGGTCCTGCTTGTACTTCTCTTTGTTGGCCGCCAGATCGGCCAGCATCCGGTTGGTGGTGTCCAGTACCAGTTCGTGCGCGGAAGGCGCCGCTACGGCGTTAGCCATCAACGGCAGTGCCGCGAGTACTATCAACAGGCCACGTCGCAAGGTAGAGATCATTTAACAGTTCCTCATTTAGCTTCTTTGCTAACGGTATTGAGCAAAAATTTACCGATCAGGTCCTCGAGCACCAGCGATGACTGAGTGTCGTGAATGGTTCCACCATCCTTGAGCAAGGCTTCTTCGCCGCCCACGCTGATACCGATGTACTTCTCGCCCAACAGGCCAGCGGTCAGGATAGATGCAGTGGAGTCAGTCGGCAGGTTATCTACGCGCTTTTCCAGTTGCATGGTCACCCGACCGGTGAAGCTGTCGCGGTCCAGATCGATCGCTGTGACCTTACCGATGGTCACACCGGCCATGGTCACTTTGGCTCTGACCGTCAAACCGGCGATATTGTCGAAGTACGCATAAAGTTTATAGGTGTCGGTGCTCGGGCTCGGGGACAGGCCACTGACCCGCAAAGCCAGCAACAGCAACGCCAGGATGCCAGCCAGCAAGAAAAGGCCGACACCGATTTCCAGGGTGCGGTTTTGCATCAGAAATCTCCAAACATCAAAGCGGTCAGAATAAAGTCCAGGCCGAGAACAGCCAAAGAGGCATACACCACGGTCTTGGTTGTGGCACGACTGATCCCCTCGGAAGTGGGCTCACAGTCATAGCCTTGGAATACGGCGATCCAGGTCACGACGAACGCGAAGACGATGCTTTTGATAATGCCATTGAGCACATCATCAGTGAACGTCACGCTGTTTTGCATGTTCGACCAGTAAGAGCCTTCGTACACACCCAGCCAGTCGACAGCCACCCACGAGCCGCCCCAGATACCCACCACGCTGAAGATCATCGCCAGCACCGGCAGGGAAATGAAGCCTGCCCACAGGCGCGGGGCAACAATGTATTTGAGCGGGTCGACACCAATCATTTCCAGACTGGACAACTGTTCGGTGGATTTCATGTTGCCGATTTCGGCAGTCAGTGCCGAACCGGCACGCCCGGCGAACAACAACGCCGTCACAACGGGCCCCAGTTCACGCAGCAGCGTGAGCGCAACCATCTGCCCGACCGCCTGCTCCGAGCCGTAGCTCGACAAAATGTTGAAGCCTTGCAGTGCCAACACCATCCCGATGAACACCCCGGAGACCACAATGATCACCAGGGACATCACGCCGACTGAATGCAGTTGCTTGATCAGCAGGCCAAAACCGCCGCCGATGCCACCGCGCCCGAGCAAGGCATGAAACAGGAATATCGTCGAACGACCGAACACCGCCAGCACATCGATGCCGGCGTGACCAAACCGGCGCACGCGTTCTATTAATGAAATCTTGCGCATCAACGCTTCCCCAGAAGATCTGCGCGGTAATCCGTCGCTGGAAAGTGGTATGCGACCGGACCGTCGGGTTCACCGGTCATGAATTGACGGATCCGTGGCTCCTGCGAATTCATCAATTCCTCGGGAGTCCCCTGCCCCAATACCTGGCCTTCACCGACGACATAGATGTAGTCGGCAATGCTCGCGGTTTCAGCCAGATCGTGGGAAACCACGATGCTGGTGATGCCCAACGCATCGTTGAGCAAGCGGATCAGGCGTACCAGCACGCCCATGGCGATGGGGTCCTGGCCGACAAAAGGCTCGTCGTACATGAGAATCTGCGGGTCGAGGGCAATCGCCCGGGCCAGCGCTACACGACGCTTCATGCCGCCGGACAATTCGTCAGGCATCAGGTCGATGGCGCCACGCAAGCCCACTGCCTGCAATTTAAGCAGGACGATGTCACGGATCATTTCTTCCGGCAGCTCGGTATGAACGCGCAGCGGGAAGGCGACGTTCTCGAACACGTCGAGATCGGTAAACAGGGCGCCGCTCTGGAACAGCACCCCCATGTGCTTGCGCGCATCAAACAGATCACTGCGCGACAACTTCGGCAGGTTCTGGCCGTTAACCCAGACTTCGCCCTTTGTCGGACGCAATTGTGCGCCCATCAATCGCAACAGCGTGGTTTTGCCACACCCGGAAGGGCCCATGATGCCGGTGACCTTGCCGCGCGGGATACGGATATCGACGTTATTGAAAATGCTGCGCGTACCGCGCTTGAAGGACAGTCCCTTCAGCTCGACCGCGTAGGCGTTATCGGCACTCATCTAAACTCCTTGCGATGCAGCCTCTCACTCGGACGCTTGACTCTCTGACGAAAGCACATACCTCCCGGGCAGGCCGAACTGGCCGCGAACTATATCACTGCAAAGGCCCAGCGCCCAAGGCCAAAGCCAGCCCATCTTCAGTAACTTCACTGGTAAAAAGCCTTGTTTAGAGGGGAGTCCGTCATCGGGACTGACAAAGCGCAACGAACTTGCGTGAGGGTTTTGATCATTACCGCTATAATCGCCGCCTTTTCATCAGGCTATACGATTTCTGACATGAGCCAATCCAGTGACCTGATTCAATCAGCGCAACGCACCATCCGCCTCGAACTGGAAGCCGTAGAAGGCTTGCTGCCCCACATCGACGCAGATTTCGTACGCGCTTGCGAGATGATTCTGGCCAGCAAAGGCCGCGTGGTGGTAGTCGGCATGGGTAAATCAGGACACATCGGCAACAAGATCGCCGCGACCCTGGCCAGCACCGGCACCACGGCTTTTTTCGTCCACCCGGCCGAAGCCAGCCACGGCGACATGGGCATGATCACGCGAGATGACATCATCCTGGCCCTGTCGAACTCCGGCTCCACCAATGAAATCGTGACCCTGCTGCCCCTGATCAAGCGCCTGGGCATTCAATTGATCAGCATGACCGGCAACCCGGATTCCCCGCTGGCCAAGGCCGCCGAGGTCAACCTCAACGTTCACGTCGAACACGAGGCCTGCCCACTGAACCTGGCACCCACCTCCTCCACCACGGCCGCCTTGGTGATGGGCGATGCCCTGGCCGTTGCGCTGCTGGAAGCCCGCGGTTTTACCGCTGAAGACTTCGCCTTTTCCCACCCCGGTGGTGCACTGGGCCGACGCCTGCTGCTGAAAGTGGAGAATGTCATGCATGCCGGGCAAGAGCTGCCACAGGTTCAGCGCGGCACCCTGCTTAAAGATGCCTTGATGGAAATGACCCGCAAAGGCTTGGGAATGACCGTTGTTCTGGAAGCTGACGGCAAACTGGCCGGGATCTTCACCGACGGTGATTTGCGTCGCACACTGGATCGCAGCATCGACATCCACAGCGCCACCATCGATCAGGTCATGACCGCTCATGGCAAGACCGCCCGCGCCGAAATGCTCGCCGCCGAGGCCCTGAAAATCATGGAAGACCACAAAATCAACGCGCTGGTCGTGGTCGACAGCGAAGACCGTCCGGTCGGAGCCCTGAACATGCACGACTTGCTGCGTGCGGGAGTAATGTAATGAACAAGGACCTGCTGCAACGCGGCCAACAGATCAAACTCGCTGTGTTCGACGTCGATGGCGTGCTGACCGACGGGCGCCTGTACTTTCTCGAAGACGGCAGTGAATTCAAGACGTTCAATACGCTCGACGGCCAAGGCATCAAGATGCTGATGGCAGCGGGCGTGCAGACCGCTATTATCAGCGGCCGCAAAACCCCGGTGGTCGAACGGCGAGCGAAAAACCTCGGCATCCCCCACCTTTATCAGGGGCGCGAAGACAAACTGGTGGTGCTGGACGAGCTTCTGGCTCAACTCAACCTAAGCTATGAACAAGTGGCCTACCTCGGTGACGACCTGCCGGACCTGCCGGTGATTCGCCGCGTCGGCCTGGGCATGGCGGTAGCCAACGCCGCCAGCTTCGTGCGTGAAAACGCCCATGGCATTACCGCTGCCCGAGGTGGCGAGGGTGCCGCTCGCGAATTCTGCGAATTGATCCTGCGCGCCCAGGGCCGCCTCGATGCGGCCAACGCTGCATACCTGTGAGCCCACTATGCTGAGCAAAAAGTTTCGTAACATCCTGTTATTCAGTTGCATCGCCGCGCTGTTCGCTGCGGTGGGCTACTGGAACATCAGCCCGGAACGCTTCCTCGACAAACCCGTGGTCAAGGTCGATGACAGCGCGATCGACTATTACGCGATCAACGCCCACAGCGTGCAGTATCTGCCGGACGGTAAATTGCAGTACGAAATGACGTCCGACAAGGTCGAACACCTGAAAGCGTCCGAGGTCACATTGCTGACCAATCCGGACCTGAACATGTTTCGCGGCACCGAGTTCCCCTGGCACGTCCAGAGTGAACACGGGGAGGTCAACCCGGACGGCACCCAGGTCGAGCTGATCGATTCGGTTCGCATCACCCGTTTCGACGAAAAAAACCGCAGGACCCTGATTACCACCACCCGTATGACTGTGTTCCCGCAGCAGCAATATGCGCAGACCGATCAACCCGTTAGTATCGACGGCGCTGGCGGTGTATCGACAGGCATCGGAATGAAAGCGTACTTGAAAGAAAGCAGGATACACCTGCTATCTAACGTAAGAGGACAGTATGAGGCTCGTTAAAACCCTCCCTATTTTGCTCAGTCTGGGCGCAGCACTGGGAAGCGTGAGCGCCTGGGCTCTGCCGAACGATCAAGAGCAGCCTATCCGCATACAAGCCGACGACGCCCAACTGGACGACAAGAACGGCGTTGCCACTTATACAGGCGACGTGATCATCACCCAGGGTTCGATGAAGGTCACCGGCAATAAAGTGACCATGACCCGCACCCCGGCTGGCGACATCGACGTAGTGACTTCGGTGGGCAATCTGGCCTACTTCGAGCAACTGCAAACTGCAGGCGACCCCAAGCCTGTCCAGGGCTGGGGGGTAACCATCCAGTACCACGCCGCGCAAAATCGCGTAGTTCTGATCGACAAGGCAAAAGTTGTCGACAAGGACAACAACACCACCCAAGGCGAGAAAATCGTCTATGACACCGAGAAAAAGCTTGCCAGCGCCGGTCGCGCTACCGGCAGCAAGGTGACCGAGTCGCGTCCGCGTATCGACATGGTGATCCAGCCGAAGAAGAAAACCGACGAGCAAAAGGCCCCGTAATGGCAACTCTGAAAGCTCAGCATCTGGCCAAGAGCTACAAGAGCCGCCAGGTCGTGCGTGACGTCAGCCTGTCGATCGACAGCGGTCAAATCGTCGGCCTGCTGGGTCCTAACGGCGCCGGCAAGACCACCTGCTTCTACATGATTGTCGGCCTGGTGCAGGCCGATCAGGGCCGTGTGCTGATCGACGATCTGGACGTCAGCCACCAGCCAATGCACGGTCGTGCAAAGGCCGGCATCGGCTATCTGCCGCAAGAAGCGTCGATCTTCCGCAAACTCTCGGTCGCCGACAACATCATGGCAATCCTCGAGACCCGCAAGGAACTCGACAAGGCCGAGCGTCGCAAAGAGCTGGAAAGCCTGCTGCAGGAATTCCACATCAGCCACATCCGCGACAACCTCGGCATGAGCCTGTCGGGCGGTGAACGCCGCCGCGTGGAAATCGCCCGGGCATTGGCTACCAACCCGAAATTCATCCTGCTCGACGAACCCTTCGCCGGCGTAGACCCGATTTCGGTCGGCGACATCAAACAGATCATCTACCATCTCAAGGCCAAAGGCATTGGCGTGCTGATCACTGACCACAACGTCCGTGAAACCCTGGATATCTGCGAAACCGCCTACATCGTCAACGATGGTCAACTGATCGCTGAAGGCGATGCCGCCACTATCCTGGCCAACGACCTGGTTAAAGAAGTCTATCTGGGCCATGAGTTCCGCCTGTAAGCGTTGAGGTGTCTGGCTAGTCGACTGAGCGCTTATCACAGCAAAAATCAACAGGTTTTTATTGTTACGGCGCTCTAGGCAAACACTTCAGTTTCAGGCATATAATTTGCTTATGTTTGGCGCTCCGGCGCCCTGTAGTGGATGGCGCTTGTGCGCCGGCGAATAAGGTTTAAGCCCCTGCCATGAAACCATCGCTAGTCTTGAGAATGGGCCAGCAGCTGACGATGACACCGCAGCTGCAACAGGCCATCCGCCTGCTCCAATTGTCGACCCTGGACCTGCAACAGGAAATCCAGGAGGCCCTGGAGTCCAATCCGATGCTCGAACGCCAGGAAGAAGGCGACGACTTCGACAACGCCGACCCCTTGGCCGACAAAGCCGAGCAGCCACCCAACGCCGACATTCAGGAACCCTCCTACCAGGAAACCGCCCCCACGGTGGACAACCTCGAAGAAGGTGACTGGAACGAGCGCATTCCCAATGAACTGCCGGTCGATACTGCATGGGAAGATGTCTACCAGACCAGCGCCAGCAGCCTGCCGAGCAACGATGACGACGAATGGGATTTCACCACTCGCACATCGGCCGGCGAGAGCCTGCAAAGCCACCTGTTGTGGCAACTGAACCTGGCTCCGATGTCCGACACCGATCGCCTGATCGCCGTGACCCTGATCGACTGCATCAACAATCAGGGCTATCTGGATGAAACCCTCGAGGAAATCCTCGAGGCCTTCGATCCGGAACTGGACATCGAACTGGACGAAATAGAAGCCGTCCTGCACCGCATCCAGCAGTTCGAGCCGGCCGGTATTGGCGCTCGCAACCTCGGCGAATGCCTGCTGCTGCAATTGCGTCAATTGCCAGCCAAGACGCCTTGGCTCGCCGAAGCCAAGCGCCTGGTCAGCGACTACATCGATCTGCTCGGCAGCCGTGACTACTCCCAGCTGATGCGGCGGAYGAAGATCAAGGAAGATGAACTGCGCCAGGTCATCGAACTGGTCCAGAGCCTCAACCCGCGCCCAGGCTCGCAAATCGAGTCCAGCGAAGCCGAGTACGTCGTTCCCGACGTTATCGTGCGCAAGGACAACGAACGCTGGCTGGTGGAGCTGAATCAGGAATCGGTGCCACGGCTGCGGGTCAACGCCCAATACGCCGGGTTTGTCCGTCGCGCCGACACCAGCGCCGACAACACCTTCATGCGCAATCAGTTGCAAGAGGCCCGCTGGTTCATCAAGAGCCTGCAAAGCCGTAACGAAACACTGATGAAAGTAGCCACCCAGATCGTCGAGCATCAGCGCGGCTTCCTGGAGTACGGCGACGAAGCCATGAAGCCGCTGGTCCTGCACGACATCGCCGAAGCGGTGGGCATGCACGAGTCGACGATTTCACGGGTGACCACGCAAAAATTCATGCATACCCCACGGGGTATTTATGAGCTGAAGTACTTTTTCTCCAGTCACGTCAGCACCTCCGAAGGCGGTGAATGCTCGTCCACAGCGATCCGCGCGATCATCAAAAAGCTGGTTGCCGCGGAAAATCAGAAAAAGCCGTTGAGTGACAGCAAGATCGCTGGTTTACTGGAGGCACAAGGCATTCAGGTGGCTCGCCGCACCGTCGCCAAGTACCGCGAGTCCCTCGGGATCGCGCCTTCGAGCGAACGCAAGCGGTTGATGTAGAGCCACGCCACAGCGTTCCAGTGGTAGATCATTTGATCTACCGCTTTATGCACTGGCAACGAAGGAGAAGCTGTATGCAAGTCAACATCAGTGGACACCAACTGGAAGTGACCGAACCCCTGCGCGCCTACATCGGCGAAAAACTCGAACGATTAGAGCGGCATTTCGACAAGATCACCAACGTGCAGGTCACGATGACGGTCGAGAAGCTGAAGCAGAAAATCGAAGCCACCCTGCATATTCCCGGCAATGAAGTGGTCGCAAACGCGGAACATACCGATATGTACGCGGCGATCGACTCACTGACCGACAAGCTGGATAAACAACTCAAAAAGCATAAGGAAAAGACCCAGAGCCTCCTCCAGGGTGCAACCGGTCGTTAACACTCCCAACCCATGATCCGACTTGAAAACATCCTGACCCCCGGCCGTTCCCTCGTGAACGTGCCGGGCGGCAGTAAAAAGAAAGCCCTCGAGCAAATTGCCAACCTCATCGCCCGGGAAGTGCCGGGACTGGAGATGCAAGATGTCTTCGAGGCTTTGATTGCCCGTGAAAAACTCGGCTCGACCGGTTTTGGCAACGGCATCGCCATCCCTCACTGTCGGCTGAAGGGCTGCGAGTCGCCCATCAGCGCCTTGATGCACCTCGACGCACCCATCGATTTCGATGCCATCGACGGCGCCCCGGTTGACCTGCTGTTCGTTCTGCTGGTCCCGCAAGCGGCTACCGATGCGCACCTGGAACTACTCCGCCAGATCGCCAGCATGCTCGATCGCAAGGAAGTCCGTGATCGTCTTCGCAGCGCCCCGAGCAATGAAGCCTTGTATCAGGTTGTCCTGGACGAGCAAAACGGTCAGTAATCATGCGCTTGATCATCGTCAGCGGCCGCTCCGGCTCAGGTAAAAGCACCGTCCTCGATGTTCTCGAGGACAACGGCTACTACTGCATCGACAACCTGCCCGCCGGCCTGCTGCCAGAACTGGCGGAACGAGCGCTGATTCATACCGAACTGGTACAACCGCAGGTCGCTGTATCCATCGACGCGCGTAACCTGCCGAGCCACCTTTCGCGGTTTCCCGAACTGTTGGAAGAAGTCCGCGGCCGGCACATCAAGTGCGATGTGCTGTACCTGGATGCCGACGAAGAAACCCTGCTCAAGCGCTTTTCCGAAACCCGCCGTCGTCACCCGCTGAGCAACGCCAACCGTTCGTTGGCTGAGGCAATCGAGGACGAAAGCAATCTGCTGGGGCCTATCGCCGATCTGGCAGATCTCAAAATCAATACCACCAACCTGAACCTGTATCAGCTACGCGACACCATCAAGCTGCGCCTGCTGAATCAGCCGGAAGCCGATACAGCATTCCTGGTCGAGTCATTTGGATTCAAGCGTGGCATGCCGGTGGACGCGGACCTGGTGTTCGACGTGCGCTGCCTGCCCAACCCTTATTGGAAGCCGGAATTGCGCGCTCAATCCGGGCTTGATCAACCGGTGGCCGAGTACCTGGCGGCCCAACCGGACGTCGAAGAGATGTTCCAGGACATATCATCGTATTTGCTCAAGTGGCTGCCGCGCTTTGCCGCAAGCAACCGCGCTTATGTCACCATCGCCATTGGCTGCACCGGAGGACATCATCGCTCCGTCTACCTGACCGAACGTCTGGGCCAGGTTCTGCAACAATCCCTGAAGAACGTCCAGGTCCGCCACCGCGACCTCAGCTAAAGGATTCACATTGCGATGCCTGCTCTGGAAATCGAAATCATCAACAAGCTGGGCCTGCATGCCCGAGCTTCTGCAAAATTTGTTGGAGTGGCGGGTCAGTTCCCGGATTGCACGATCAGAGTAGGACGTGTGATCGTTCCAGGAAAACCGCCAGAATCGATAGTCGACGGTAAAAGCATCATGGCCATGATGATGCTCGCGGCCGGCAAGGGCACCTCCATCTACCTGAGTTCCGAAGGCGAGCAAGAACAGGAAGCGCTGGATGCGCTGGTGGCGTTGATCAATAACTTCTTCGACGAAGGCGAGTAACACCGCAATCCTTCGGCAATCTGGGCTTTTGTGGCGAGAGAGCTTGCTCCTACAGGGGACCAGTGCCAGGCGTATAAAAAAGGCGCGCCACCCRATYGGGTGGCGCGCCTTTTTTTATGCGGTAAGGGTTAGCTACCCGCCACTGTCATCCGCTCGATCAACACCGAGCCCGTGCGAATGTTGCTGCGCAACTCCAGGTCATTACCGACCGCAATGATCTGCTTGAACATGTCACGCATGTTGCCGGCAATGGTGACTTCCTGCACCGCAAACTGGATTTCTCCGTTCTCGACCCAGAAACCCGCCGCGCCACGGGAGTAATCGCCGGTGACCATATTCAGGCCCTGGCCCATCAGCTCCGTGACCAGCAGGCCACGGCCCATCCGACGCAGCAACGCGGCCTGGTCTTCATCCCCATGGGTGACGAACAGGTTATGCACGCCGCCAGCGTTGGCGGTGCTCGGCATGCCAAGCTTGCGCCCGGAGTACGTGCCGAGGATGTAGGAGACCAACTCACCTTTTTCGACGAACGGTTTGGCGTAAGTCGCCAAGCCATCACCATCGAATGCGGAACTGCCCAAGGCGCGCATCAAGTGCGGACGCTCATCGATGGTCAACCATTCCGGGAACAGCTTCTGACCCAGCGTGCCTTCCAGGAACGATGATTTTCGATACAGACTGCCACCGGAGATGGCCGAGAGGAAGCTGCCGAACAAACCACCGGCCAACTCAGCGGAAAACAGTACCGGCACTTCGCAAGTCGGCACCGGACGCGCGCCCAGACGGCTCGCCGCCCGTTGCGCGGCACGCTGGCCGATGCTCACCGGATCGGCCAGCAAAGTGCCCTGACGGTTCACGTCGTACCAGTAATCGCGTTGCATCTGGCCATCGGCCTCGGCGATCATCACGCAACTCAGGCTGTGGCGCGTCGACGCATAGCCACCGATAAACCCGTGGCTGTTGCCGTACACGCGGCAACCCTGATGGGTGCTGAGCGTTGTGCCATCGGCATTCTTGATCCGGCTGTCGGTGGCAAACGCGGCGGCTTCGCAGGCCAGCGCTTGTTCGATGGCTTGCTCCGGTGTGATATCCCATTGGTGGAACAGGTCGAAATCTTGCAGGTCGCGAGCCATCAGCGCGGCATCAGCCAGGCCTGAGGCTTCGTCTTCGGAGGTGTGTTTGGCAATGGCCAGCGCCGCCGCGACGGTTTCGCGAATGGCGTCAGGACCGCTCGCCGAGGTACTGGCCGAGCCTTTGCGCTGGCCGACGTACAAGGTGATGCCAAAGCCCTGATCGCGGTTGAATTCGACGGTTTCGACCTCACGCTGACGCACCGACGTTGACAGGCCCTGCTCCAGGGACACGGCAACTTCGCAGGCGCTGGCGCCCTGACGCTTGGCTTCAGCGATGATCTGCTCGACTTGTTCTTGCAGTGCCGGCAACGCTTGTGGGCCGACGCTTTCAACTGCACTCATGCTGTTCTCCACTCAAATTCTGCTTTCGGTATGGCCTTCGAGCGACCGGGCCGGACAAGCGGCCCCCGACTGGTTATCATGGCGGCGTTTCTTTGCGGACGGCCACCATGGTTGATTCTTACGACGACTCCCTCGATACGGGAGAAAAAAGCAAATCCCAGGTTAAACGCGAGCTTCATGCTCTGGTTGACCTTGGCGAGCGCCTTACAACACTCAAGCCTGACTTGCTGGCAAAACTGCCGTTGACCGACGCTATGCGTCGGGCCCTGGCCGATGCGCCCAAGCACACCGCGAATATCGCGCGTAAACGGCACCTTATGTTCATCGGCAAACTGATGCGCGATCAGGACACTGACGCCATTCTGACTTTGCTCGATCAACTCGATGCCTCCACCCGGCAGTACAACGAACGTTTCCATGGCCTGGAACGCTGGCGCGATCGCTTGATCGCGGGCGACGATGCAGTCCTGGAGAAGTTCGTGCTCGACTACCCGGAGGCTGATCGTCAGCAATTGCGCTCCCTGATCCGTCAGGCCCAGCACGAACTGGCGACCAACAAGCCACCGGCATCGAGCCGTAAAATCTTCAAGTACATCCGTGAGCTGGACGAGACTCAACGCGGTCTGCGTTAAGTCCCTTCTCGGGTGAGCCGCTCGCGGCTCACCCGAAGCTTCACTTTTTTCAAAAGCCACTTATGCGCCTGTGCCACCCACAGTGATCGCATCAATTTTCAACGTTGGCTGGCCGACACCCACCGGCACCGACTGCCCATCCTTGCCACACGTCCCCACACCGCTGTCCAGCGCCAGATCGTTACCGACCATCGACACCTTGCTCATGGCCTCCGGACCGTTGCCGATCAACGT
>NZ_JBFUKU010000163.1:0-12861 GCF_056400685.1 Pseudomonas sp. P5_A12
GATTCGTACCGGCAAGGCCCACCCAAGCATTCTGGGTAGCGTGATGGTGCCGTATTACGGCGCAGACACTTCCATTACCCAAGTGGCCAACATCACGGTAAAAGACTCCCGGACCCTGCAGGTCGTCGCGTTTGAGCGCAACATGCTCGCGGCCGTCGACAAGGCGATCCAGAGTGCTGGCCTGAACCTCAATCCGACCAACCTGGGTGAGTTGCTGCTGATCTCCATGCCTGCCCTGACTGAAGAAACCCGCAAGGGCTTCACCAAGCAGGCGCGTAGCGCAGCTGAAGATGCTCGTGTTGCCGTGCGCAACATTCGTCGCGATGCCCTGGGTGACCTCAAGAAACTGGTCAAAGACAAGGAAATCAGCGAAGACGAAGAGCGTCGTGCTGCTGCTGATATCCAGAAGCTGACTGACAAAGCTGAGGCTGACATTGATGCGGCCACCAAGCAGAAAGAAGCCGACCTGATGGCCGTATAAGGGTCGCCTTTTCATGGAAAAGATCAAGCAGACTGTGCCGTTCGCGGTGCCGCGCCATGTCGCGATCATCATGGATGGAAATAATCGCTGGGCGAAGAAGCGCTTTATGYCGGGTGTCGCCGGGCATAAAGCGGGCGTGGATGCGGTTCGTGCGGTGATCGAGGTGTGCGCCGAGGCCAAGGTTGAGGTGTTGACCTTGTTCGCCTTTTCCAGTGAGAACTGGCAGCGCCCGGTAGATGAAGTCAGTGCCTTGATGGAGTTGTTCTTCAAGGCATTGCGTCGCGAGGCCAAGCGCCTCAATGAAAACAACATCAGTCTGCGCATCATCGGTGATCGCTCGCGCTTTCATCCCGAGCTTCAGGCTGCCATGCGTGAAGCTGAAGCGATGACCGCCGGTGCCAACCGCTTTATCCTGCAGATCGCCGCCAATTACGGTGGTCAGTGGGACATTGCGCAGGCCGCTCAGCGTCTGGCACGGGAGGTTCAGGCCGGGCATCTGCGTCCGGAAGACATCACCCCTGAATTGCTGCAAACCTGTCTGGCGACCGGCGATCTGCCGTTGCCGGACTTGTGCATCCGTACCGGTGGCGAGCACCGCATCAGTAACTTCCTGTTGTGGCAGCTGGCTTACGCCGAGTTGTACTTCTCCGACCTGTTCTGGCCGGACTTCAAACACGACGCCATGCGAAACGCGCTGGCCGATTTCGCTTCTCGTCAGCGCCGCTTCGGTAAAACGAGCGAGCAGGTCGAGGCTGGAGCCCGGGTTTAATGCTTAAACAACGAATCATCACCGCACTGATCCTGCTGCCGATCGCTTTGTGCGGGTTTTTCCTGCTTGAAGGTTCCAGCTTTGCGTTGTTCATCGGGTTTGTAGTGACGCTCGGCGCTTGGGAATGGGCGCGGCTGGCCGGCTTCACTGCTCAGCCGATTCGCGTTGCCTTTGCCGTTGTCGTCGCGTTGATGCTGTTTGTCATGTACATCCTGCCGGGGTTGGCGCCTTGGGTGCTGGGCGCTTCAGTGCTCTGGTGGGGTGTGGCGACTTATCTGGTGCTGACATACCCGCGCTCCAGCGAGCGCTGGGCCGGCGCCGCCAGTAAACTGGTGATCGGTTTGCTGATCCTGCTGCCAGCCTGGCAAGGCTTGGTCCAGATCAAGCAGGAGCCCCTGGGGAACTGGCTGATCATGGCGGTGATGGTGTTGGTCTGGGGTGCCGATATTGGCGCGTACTTTTCCGGGCGTGCCTTTGGCAAGCGCAAGCTGGCGCCGCAGGTCAGCCCTGGCAAGAGCTGGGAAGGCGTGTACGGCGGTTTGCTGTTGAGTCTGGTGATTACGGCGGGTGTCGGTTTAGTGCGCGACTGGAGTTTCGCCCAGATGCTGATGGGGTTGATCGGTGCGGCAGTAATCGTCTTCATTTCGGTGGTGGGTGACCTCACCGAGAGCATGTTCAAGCGTCAATCGGGCATCAAGGACAGCAGCAACCTGCTGCCGGGGCATGGTGGTGTCCTGGATCGAATCGACAGCCTGACGGCTGCGATTCCGGTGTTCGCCGTGCTGTTGTGGATGGCCGCACCGTGAGCCGCCCACAACAGATTACTGTCCTGGGGGCGACCGGTTCGATTGGTCTGAGTACCCTCGACGTGATTGCTCGTCATCCGGCGCGTTACCAGGTTTTCGCCTTGAGCGGGTTCACTCGCCTGAGCGAGCTGTTGGCCTTGTGCGTGCGTCATACGCCGCGGTTTGCTGTTGTGCCGCAAGCGAGTGCTGCCCGAGCCTTGCAGGATGATTTGCGCGCTGCTGGTCTCTCGACTCGTGTGCTAGTGGGGGAGGAGGGGCTGTGTCAGATTGCTTCCGATCCTGAAGTCGATGCAGTCATGGCGGCCATCGTTGGCGCGGCGGGCTTGCGTCCGACCCTGGCGGCGGTCGAGGCCGGCAAGAAAATTCTGCTGGCTAACAAAGAAGCGCTGGTGATGTCCGGGGCGCTGTTCATGCAGGCTGTGCGCAAAAGCGGTTCGGTACTGCTGCCGATCGACAGTGAGCACAACGCGATTTTCCAGTGCATGCCGCAGGATTTCGCCCGTGGGCTTGGTGCGGTCGGCGTGCGTCGGATTCTTCTGACCGCCTCTGGTGGTCCGTTCCGACAGACACCAATGGCCGAACTGGCGCATGTTACCCCTGACCAGGCGTGTGCTCATCCGAACTGGTCTATGGGGCGCAAAATTTCGGTCGATTCGGCCAGCATGATGAACAAGGGGCTCGAGTTGATCGAGGCCTGCTGGTTGTTCGACGCCAAGCCGTCTCAGGTCGAAGTCGTGATTCACCCTCAGAGCGTGATTCATTCTCTGGTCGACTACATCGATGGTTCGGTGCTGGCCCAGTTGGGCAATCCGGATATGCGCACGCCGATCGCAAACGCCCTGGCCTGGCCGGAGCGTATCGACTCGGGCGTGGCGCCGCTGGACCTGTTTGCCATTGCGCGTCTGGATTTCCAGGCCCCCGATGAAGAGCGTTTCCCTTGCCTGCGCCTTGCGCGTCAGGCTGCGGAGGCTGGTAATAGCGCGCCGGCGATGCTCAATGCTGCGAATGAAGTGGCTGTTGCGGCGTTTCTCGACGGGCGGGTTCGCTACCCGGAAATCGCGAGTATTATCGAGGAAGTGTTGAACCTCGAGCCTGTCGTTGCGGTGGCTGATCTCGAGGCGGTGTTTACGGCCGACGCGAAGGCGCGAGTTCTGGCCGGGCAATGGTTGAGTCGTCACGGGCGATAAGTGCTGCAATACGTTGGTCCATGCGGCACTGAATAGGATTGCGGAGAAAGTAGATGAGCGCGCTCTATATGATTGTCGGCACCCTGGTGGCTTTGGGTGTGCTGGTTACCTTCCACGAATTCGGCCATTTCTGGGTCGCACGTCGCTGTGGGGTCAAAGTGCTGCGTTTCTCCGTAGGCTTCGGCATGCCGCTGCTGCGTTGGCACGACAAGAAGGGTACTGAGTTTGTCGTGGCTGCCATTCCGTTGGGTGGCTACGTGAAGATGCTCGATGAGCGGGAAGGCGAAGTGCCGGCCGATCAGCTCGAGCATTCCTTCAATCGCAAATCTGTCCGTCAGCGTATCGCCATTGTGGCTGCAGGTCCGATCGCCAATTTCCTCTTGGCAATGGTGTTTTTCTGGGCGTTGGCGATGCTCGGCACCGAGCAGGTGCGGCCGGTCATCGGCGCAGTCGAGTCCGGCAGTATTGCTGCCCGGGCCGGATTGAGCGCGGGTCAGGAAATCATTGCCATTGACGGTGAGCCGACTTCCGGCTGGGCGGCGGTGAATCTGCAACTGGTTCGTCGTCTTGGCGAGAGTGGTTCACTTCAATTATTGGTGCGTGAGCAGGGCTCCACCACGGACTCTCCTCGCGAGCTTGCGCTGGATAAATGGCTCAAGGGGGCTGACGAACCGGATCCGATTCGTTCGTTGGGTATTCGTCCGTGGCGTCCGGCGCTGCCTCCCGTGTTGGCCGAGATCGATCCGAAAGGGCCGGCGCAGGCCGCGGGTCTGAAGACCGGTGACCGGTTGCTGGCTCTCGATGGCAAGGCGCTGGATGACTGGCAGCAGGTAGTCGACACCGTCCGTATGCATCCGGATACCAAAATCATGCTGCGCGTCCAGCGCGACGGTGCTCAAATCGACGTCCCGGTTACGCTGGCCGCTCGTGGCGAGAGCAAGGCACCTACCGGTTATATGGGCGCTGGGGTGAAAGCGGTCGATTGGCCGCCAGAGATGATTCGCGAAGTCAGTTACGGCCCAGTGGCCGCGATTGGCGAGGGTGCACGCCGCACCTGGACCATGAGCGTACTGACCCTCGATTCGCTCAAGAAAATGTTGTTCGGTGAGCTCTCGGTAAAAAACTTGAGTGGACCGATAACCATTGCTAAAGTGGCGGGCGCTTCTGCCCAGTCGGGCGTTGCTGACTTCCTGAATTTCCTTGCATATCTGAGTATTAGCCTGGGGGTTCTGAATTTGTTGCCCATTCCTGTACTGGATGGGGGGCATCTGTTGTTTTATCTGATTGAGTGGGCGCGTGGTCGTCCCTTGTCGGATCGGGTGCAGGGTTGGGGGATACAGATCGGTATCAGTTTGGTGGTCGGGGTGATGTTGCTCGCTCTGGTCAATGATTTGGGCCGTCTGTAACACTTCGCTGAATTGCGAATCTGCCGCATTTTGCGGCAGTTTGTTTATTGCCAGTTGGAATAAGAAAGGACTTCATGAAACGTCTGCTGCTAACTGCGGTTCTCACCGTATTGATGATCGCCGAAGTTCACGCCGAGTCCTTCACTATCTCTGATATTCGCGTCAATGGCCTCCAGCGGGTCTCCGCGGGTAGCGTCTTTGGTGCTTTGCCGTTGAACGTCGGTGAACAGGCGGATGATCGTCGCCTGGTGGAATCCACTCGTGCGTTGTTCAAAACCGGGTTCTTTCAAGATATCCAGCTGGGCCGTGATGGCAACGTCCTGGTCATCACGGTAGTCGAGCGCCCGTCGGTCGCCAGTATCGAGATCGAAGGTAACAAGGCGATCTCCACTGAAGACCTGATGAAAGGCCTCAAGCAATCCGGTCTGGCTGAAGGCGAGATCTTCCAGCGTGCTACCCTTGAAGGTGTACGTAACGAGCTGCAACGCCAATACGTCGCCCAAGGTCGCTACTCGGCCACTGTGGACACTGAAGTGGTGCCGCAACCCCGTAACCGTGTCGGCTTGAAGGTCAACATCAACGAAGGCACCGTCGCGGCTATCCAGCACATCAACGTGGTGGGTAACACCGTCTTCCCTGAAGAAGACCTGATCGACCTGTTCGAGCTGAAGACCACCAACTGGCTGTCGTTCTTCAAGAACGACGACAAGTACGCGCGTGAAAAGCTTTCCGGTGACCTGGAGCGTCTGCGCTCCTACTACCTGGACCGTGGCTATATCAATATGGATATCGCTTCGACCCAGGTGTCCATCACCCCGGACAAGAAGCATGTCTATATCACCGTCAACATCAACGAAGGCGACAAGTACACCGTTCGTGACGTCAAGCTGAGCGGTGACCTGAAAGTCCCGCAAGATCAGATCACTTCCCTGCTGCTGGTTCAGAAAGGCCAGGTGTTCTCGCGCAAGCTGATGACCACCACCTCGGAATTGATCACCCGCCGCCTGGGTAACGAGGGGTACACCTTCGCCAACGTCAACGGCGTGCCTCAGCCCCATAATGAAGACCATACCGTCGACATCACCTTCGCTGTGGATCCGGGCAAACGTGCTTACGTCAACCGTATCAACTTCCGTGGCAACACCAAGTCCGAAGACGAAGTGCTGCGCCGCGAAATGCGCCAGATGGAAGGCGGTTGGGCTTCGACCTACCTGATCGATCAATCCAAGACGCGTCTTGAGCGCCTGGGCTTCTTTAAAGAAGTGAACGTCGAAACCCCGGCTGTGCCAGGTGTCGATGACCAGGTTGACGTGAATTACGGCGTTGAAGAACAGGCTTCCGGTTCGATCACGGCCAGCATTGGCTTCGCACAAAGTGCCGGTCTGATCCTCGGTGGTTCGATCACTCAGAACAACTTCCTGGGTACCGGTAACAAGGTCAGCATCGGCTTGACCAAAAGCGAATACCAGAGCCGCTATAACTTCGGTTATGTCGACCCGTACTGGACTGCTGACGGTGTGAGCCTGGGTTACAACGCTTTCTATCGCACCACCAACTACGATGATCTCGATGTCGACGTAGCAAGCTATGCCGTAGACAGCCTGGGTGCTGGTGTAAGCGTCGGTTACCCGATCAGCGAGACATCGCGACTGACCTTTGGTCTGAGTGCACAGGAAGACAAGATCAAGACCGGTCAATACACCGTCGACGAGATTTTCGACTTTGTTAACACTGAAGGCGATCAGTATCTGAACTTCAAGGCGTCGGCTGGCTGGTCCGAGTCCACCCTGAATAAAGGCGTATTGGCGACCCGTGGTCATTCTCAAAGCTTGACGGCGGAAGTCACCGTGCCGGGCAGCGATCTGTCGTTTTTCAAGCTCGATTACCGTGGTCAGTTGTTCCAGCCTTTGTCTGAAAACTACACCATGCGCCTGCACACTGAATTGGGGTATGGCGATGGGTACGGCTCGACCAATGGCTTGCCGTTCTATGAAAACTACTTCGCTGGTGGTTTCAACTCGGTGCGTGGCTTCAAGGACARTACTTTGGGCCCCCGCAGTACGCCGAGCCGTGGCGTGAACGAAACCGGTAACGCAGGCACTCTTGCTGACCCGGATCAGGATCCACTGCCGTTCGGCGGCAACGTCCTGATTCAAGGTGGTGCAGAGCTTCTGTTCCCGCTGCCGTTCGTCAAGGATCAACGTTCCCTGCGCACCTCCGTATTCTGGGATGTGGGTAATGTGTTCGACTCCAAGTGCGAGCAGACCACCAATACCAACCCTCAGTCGAAGTCCAATACGCAATGTAACGATGTCAGCTTCAGCGATATGGCCAGCTCCGTGGGTGTAGGTGTTACATGGGTTACTGCGCTGGGGCCGCTGAGTTTCGCACTGGCCTTCCCGGTAAAAGAACCGGATAACTCTGAAACTCAAGTGTTCCAATTCTCTCTTGGCCAGACGTTCTAAGCGTCTGACCCAAAATAACGACAATGGATTTTGTAGGAGTGCATCGTGCGTAAGTTGACTCAATTGGTTCTCCTCGCAACCGTACTGGTAGCAGGTCCGGCTTTTGCCGACATGAAAATCGCCGTTCTGAACTATCAGATGGCTCTGCTGGAATCCGATGCGGCCAAGAAATACGCCGTGGATGCCGAGAAGAAGTTTGGTCCGCAACTGACCAAGCTCAAGACGCTGGAAAGCAGTGCCAAAGGCATTCAGGATCGTCTGATGGCCGGTGGCGACAAGATGCAGCAAGGCGAGCGTGAGCGCCTTGAGCTCGAGTTCAAGCAAAAGGCTCGTGACTTCCAGTTCCAGTCCAAGGAACTGAACGAAGCCAAAGCTGTTGCCGACCGTGAAATGCTGAAGCAGCTCAAGCCGAAACTGGATAGCGCTGTGGAAGAAGTCATCAAGAAAGGTGCTTTTGACCTGGTCTTCGAGCGTGGCGCAGTGATTGATGTCAAACCTCAGTACGACATCACTCGCCAGGTTATCGAGCGCATGAATCAGCTGAAGTAATCATGACAGCGACTATAAAGCTCGGCCAGTTGGCCGAGTTCCTCGGCGCCACGCTACGTGGCGACCCGGAGAAAGAAATTACTGGGCTGGCCACTTTGCAAGAGGCTGGCCCAGCTCAGTTGAGCTTTCTCGCAAACCCTCAATACCGTAAATACCTGGCAGACAGCCGGGCCGCAGCATTGTTGCTGAAGGCCGCTGATGCCGAAGGTTTTTCCGGTGATGCACTGTTGGTGCCTGATCCTTATCTGGCCTACGCGCGTATTTCCCATTTGTTCGATCCCAAGCCCAAGGCGCCTGCCGGTATTCACCCGACAGCGGTAGTGGCAGCGGACGCGGTAGTTGATCCTGCGGCGAGCATCGGCGCCTTTGCCGTGATCGAAAGCTGTGCGCGTATTGCCGCGGGTGTGACCATTGGTGCTCATTGCTTCATCGGTGCCCGCTGCGAGATTGGTGAAGGTGGCTGGCTGGCCCCGCGGGTCACGCTGTACCACGACGTACGCATCGGCAAACGAGTGGTCATTCAGTCAGGTGCCGTGCTCGGTGGCGAAGGTTTCGGTTTTGCCAACGAGAAAGGTGTCTGGCAGAAAATCGCCCAGATCGGTGGTGTGCTGGTCGGTGACGATGTGGAAATTGGCGTGAATACCGCTATTGATCGCGGTGCGTTGGCAGATACCGTTCTTGGCAATGGTGTGAAGCTCGACAACCAGATCCAGATCGCTCACAACGTTCAGGTTGGTGATCACACCGCCATGGCCGCCTGTGTGGGGATCTCCGGCAGTACCAAAATTGGCAAGCATTGCATGCTCGCTGGTGGTGTAGGGCTGGTGGGACATATCGAAATTTGCGACAACGTTTTCATCACCGGGATGACCATGGTGACCCACTCGATTACCGAAAAGGGTTCCTATTCTTCCGGTACGGCAATGCAGCCAGCAGCCGAGTGGCGCAAAAGCGCGGCTCGCATCCGTCAGCTCGATGACATCGCGCGGCGTCTGCGACAGCTGGAAAAGCGTGTAGGGGAAGTGACCCCTGACGGTAATGATTCATCAGATGGCTGATACCATTTCCATATCAAGTGTGCACAGCCGTTAGACTGCCTGCTTGATTTGCTAGAGGGGCGTGTGTCAGTCGCGCGCTCCCAATCTTTACATAGGCTTCCCCCCGAAATGATGGACATCAACGAGATTCGCGAATACCTGCCTCACCGTTACCCGTTCCTGCTGGTGGACCGGGTAGTGGAGCTGGATGTTGAAGGCAAGCGCATTCGCGCCTACAAGAATGTCAGCATCAACGAACCGTTCTTCAATGGTCACTTCCCTGCGCATCCAATCATGCCAGGCGTACTGATCATCGAGGCGATGGCTCAGGCTGCCGGGATCCTTGGTTTCAAAATGCTCGACGTGAAACCGGCGGACGGCACCCTTTACTACTTCGTGGGGTCTGACAAGCTGCGCTTCCGTCAGCCAGTGCTGCCGGGCGATCAGTTGATCCTTGAAGCCAAGTTCCTGAGCTGCAAGCGTCAGATCTGGAAGTTCGAATGCCAGGCTTCGGTCGACGGCAAACCAGTCTGCTCCGCTGAAATCATCTGCGCGGAACGCAAGCTATGAGTTTGATTGACCCTCGCGCAATCATCGATCCGACGGCCGTTCTGGCCGACGACGTCGAGGTCGGCCCATGGTCGATCRTCGGCGCAGGTGTGGAAATCGGCGAGGGAACAGTGATCGGGCCACACGTGATTCTCAAAGGCCCGACCCGAATCGGTAAGCACAACCGCATCTACCAGTTTTCGTCGGTAGGTGAGGATACGCCCGATCTGAAATACAAAGGCGAAGAAACCCGTCTGGTCATCGGTGACCACAACGTCATCCGTGAAGGTGTGACGATTCATCGCGGGACGGTTCAGGACCGTTCGGAAACGACTCTGGGCGATCACAACCTGATCATGGCCTATGCCCACATCGGCCACGACAGCGTTATCGGCAACCACTGCATCCTGGTCAACAACACTGCGTTGGCCGGGCATGTGCACGTTGAAGACTGGGCGATCCTCTCCGGTTTCACCTTGGTACACCAGTATTGCCACATTGGCGCCCACAGCTTTTCCGGCATGGGGACTGCCATCGGCAAGGACGTTCCAGCGTACGTCACGGTATTCGGTAACCCCGCCGAGGCCCGCAGCATGAACTTCGAGGGCATGCGTCGTCGTGGTTTCAGCGAAGACGCGATCCACGCACTGCGTCGTGCCTACAAGGTGGTTTATCGCCAGGGGCTGACGATCGAGCAAGCGCTCACCGAACTCGCCGAACCTTCGGATCAGTTCCCGGAAGTCGCGGTGTTCCGTGATTCCATCCAGTCTTCGACTCGCGGCATCACCCGTTAATCATGGCTAATCTGCGTATTGCGCTGGTAGCGGGTGAGGCTTCCGGCGACATTCTGGGCGCGGGCCTCATGCGTGCACTCAAGATTCAGCATCCGGCGGTGGAATTTATTGGTGTCGGTGGCCCGTTGATGCAGGCCGAAGGGCTGACCTCGTACTTCCCCATGGAACGGCTATCGGTCATGGGCCTGGTGGAAGTGTTGGGGCGACTGCGTGAACTGCTGGCGCGTCGCAAAAAGCTGATCGCCGACCTGATCGCCGAAAAACCGGACGTGTTCATCGGTATCGATGCCCCGGACTTCAACCTCAATATCGAGCTCAAGCTGCGTCAGGCCGGGATCAAGACCGTGCATTACGTCAGCCCATCGGTGTGGGCGTGGCGGCAGAAGCGCGTGCTGAAGATTCGCGAAGGCTGCGACCTGATGCTGACGCTGTTCCCGTTCGAAGCGAAATTCTATGAAGAGAAGGGCGTGCCGGTGCGGTTTGTCGGGCACTCCCTGGCTGATGCGATTCCGCTTGAGGCTGATCGCGCCGCCGCGCGGGCTGAGCTTGATTTGCCGGACGGTCCGCTGGTTGCACTGATGCCTGGCAGTCGTGGTGGCGAAGTGGGCCGACTCGGCGCGTTGTTCCTCGACACCGCCCAGCGCCTGCGCGCCTTGCGTCCGGGAGTACGATTCGTCATGCCGTGCGCCAGCCCTGAACGCCGGGCACAGCTTGAAGAGTTACTGGCCGGTCGGGATCTGCCGCTGACCTTGCTCGATGGCAAATCCCATCTGGCATTGGCGGCGTGCGACGCGGTGTTGATCGCTTCCGGTACGGCTACCCTTGAAGCGTTGCTGTACAAGCGGCCGATGGTGGTGGCGTATCGACTGGCGCCACTGACGTTCTGGATTCYCAAGCGAATGGTGAAAAGTCCTTACGTTTCCTTGCCGAACCTGCTGGCCCAGCGCCTGTTGGTGCCCGAGTTGCTGCAGGACGACGCGACGGTAGAAGCCCTTGCACAAACACTTTCACCCTTGATCGAAGATGGCAAGGAACAAACTCGCGGCTTCGACGAAATCCACCGTACCTTGCGCCTGGACGCCTCCAATCAGGCGGCGGACGCAGTACTGAACCTGATCGGCAAACCACAATGAGCAAAACCAGCATTCAGATGGGCCTGGACTTCACCCTGGTCGCCGAAGTCGAAGACCTCGTGGCCGGGGTCGACGAAGTCGGTCGTGGCCCGCTCTGCGGTGCCGTGGTCACGGCTGCAGTGATTCTCGATCCAAACCGCCCGATCCTCGGCCTGAATGACTCAAAGAAACTCACCGAAGCCCGCCGCGAAAAGCTCTACGACGAAATCTGCGAAAAAGCCCTGAGCTGGTGCATCGCTCGGGCCGAAGTCGAAGAAATCGACGAACTGAACATCCTGCACGCCACCATGCTGGCGATGCAGCGCGCGGTCGAAGGCCTGCACATCCAGCCGAAACTGGCGATGATCGACGGCAATCGCTGCCCCAAACTGTCGATGCGCGCTGAAGCGGTGGTGCAGGGCGACGGTAAGGTCCCGGCCATTGCCGCGGCGTCGATTCTGGCCAAGGTCAGCCGCGACCGTGAAATGGCGGCGTTTGAACTGATTTACCCGGGTTACGGCATCGGCGGGCACAAAGGCTATCCGACGCCCGTTCATCTGGAAGCGCTGGCCCGCCTGGGGCCTACCCCGATTCACCGCCGCTCGTTCGCCCCGGTGCGTCTGGCGTACGAGGCGCGGGAAAGTCTGATCGAGAGTTAGTCGCAAGGCTGATGTTTTACTCAGGGCCCGGTACAATCCGGGCCTTGTTGTTTTCATGACATAACGCAGGATCACTATGCCGGCTTCATTCGTTCATCTACGCCTGCACACTGAATATTCCCTGGTCGACGGTCTGGTGCGGATCAAACCGCTGGTCAAGACCCTGGTCGGCATGAACATGCCAGCCGTAGCGGTTACTGATCAGAACAACATGTGTTCCCTGGTCAAATTCTATAAAGCCTCCATGGGGGCCGGGATCAAGCCGATCTGCGGTGCCGACTTGTGGCTGTCGAACAAGGATCCGGACAACGCGCTGAGCCGTATCAGTCTGCTGGCCATGAACGCTGTCGGCTATCGCAACCTGACCGAACTGATCTCTCGTGGTTTCATCGACGGCCAGCGCAATGGCTCGGTCATCATAGAGCGTGAGTGGGTGGCCGAAGCCAGCGAAGGCTTGATCATGCTGTCCGCTGCGAAAGAGGGCGAAATCGGCTTGGCCATGCTCAGTGGCAACCCGGCCGAGGCGGAAAACCTCGCGCGCGAATGGATGACAGTGTTCCCGGATCGCTTCTACCTGGAAATCCAGCGCACCAGTCGTCCCAACGATGAAGAGCAGTTGCACGGCGCCGTGGCCCTGGCCGAGAAAATCGGCGCGCCACTGGTCGCGACCAACGACGTGCGTTTCATCAAGCAGGAAGACTTCGCCGCGCACGAAACCCGCGTTTGCATCGGTGAGGGCCGCGCCCTCGACGATCCGCGGCGTTCAAAGAATTACAGCGACCAGCAATACCTCAAAAGCGCCGAGGAAATGGCCGAGTTGTTCAGTGACTTGCCCGAGGCGCTGGAAAACACGGTCGAAATCGCCAAACGCTGCAATATCGAAGTGAAGCTGGGCAAGCACTTCCTGCCCAACTTCCCGATTCCCGATGGCATGACCATCGATGAGTATTTCCGCAAGGTGTCCTTCGATGGTCTGGAGGATCGACTGACCGTTCTGTTGCCCAAGGACACCACTGAAGACTATGAGGCCAAGCGTCAGGTCTACGT
>NZ_JBFUKU010000164.1:0-12820 GCF_056400685.1 Pseudomonas sp. P5_A12
GGGGGCGGATGAGAATTCGCCCCCTTGTTGTTTGTATGAGCGGAAAATTTCGATATCAGTGGAGACCCCTTGTGGGAGCGAGCCTGCTCGCGATTGCATCACCGCAGCGTTTCAGTCATACCGCAGCGCCTGCATCGCGAGCAGGCTCGCTCCCACAAGGGGTCTCCACTGATATCGAAATTTTCCGCTCATACAAACAACAAGGGGGCGAATTCTCATCCGCCCCCTGTTTGTTCGCTTACTCTTGTGGCTCTTCGTCAGCGGCGGCATCGAGTTGCTGATCGTCAACAACGTCGTCGATCACGACTTCGCCAACGAGCTCTGCACCCTCTTCACCTTCCAGCTCGTCACCTTCGACTTCCGACGGCTCCTGAACCCGCTCCAGACCGACCAATGTTTCATCGCTGGCCAGCTTGATCAGGGTCACGCCCTGGGTGTTCCGACCCAGGCTGGAAACTTCGTCGACACGGGTACGAACTAACGTGCCCTGGTCAGAAATCAGCATAATTTCTTCGCCATCGAGCACCTGGACCGCGCCGACCAGACGGCCGTTACGGTCGTTGCTGACCATGGCGATAACGCCTTGACCGCCACGCTTGTACTCAGGGAACTCGGTGATCGCCGTGCGCTTGCCGAAACCACGCGCCGAAGCGGTGAGGATCTGGCTGCCTTCTTCCGGGATCAGCATGGAAATCAACTTCTGGCCTTCTGGAAGACGCATGCCGCGGACACCGCGAGCGGTACGACCCATGGCGCGAACGTCGGTTTCCTTGAAGCGCGTGACCTTGCCGCCATCGGAGAACAGCATGACTTCGCGCTCGCCATCGGTAATGGCGGCAGAGATYAGTACGTCGCCTTCGTCCAGTTCCAGCGCGATCAAACCAACGCTGCGTTGACGGCTGAAGGATTCCAGCGGGGTCTTCTTCACAGTGCCTTTGGCAGTGGCCATGAAGATGAAGTGACCTTCGGTGTATTCCTCGACCGGCAGCATGGTGGTGATGTATTCATCACTGTCCAGCGGCAGCAGGTTGACCAGCGGACGACCACGGGCAGCGCGGGAGGCTTCCGGAATTTCGTAGGTTTTCAGCCAGTACACTTTGCCTTTGCTGGAGAACAGCAGCAGCGTGGTGTGGCTGTTGGCGACCAGCAGGTGAGCGATGTAATCCTCATCTTTAACGCCGGTCGCCGATTTGCCTTTACCGCCACGACGCTGAGCCTGGTACGCAGCCAATGGCTGGGTCTTGGCGTAGCCACCGTGGGAAATGGTCACGACGCGCTCTTCTTCCGGGATCATGTCACCCAGGGTCAGGTCGAGACGGGCATCGAGGATCTCGGTGCGGCGCACGTCGCCGTACTCGGCGCGGATCACTTCCAGCTCTTCGCGGATCACTTCCATCAGGCGCGTGGCGCTGCTGAGGATGCGGATCAGTTCGCCGATCTGGTTGAGGATCTCTTGATACTCGGCCAGCAGCTTTTCGTGTTCCAGACCGGTCAGACGGTGCAGACGCAGTTCCAGAATGGCTTGCGCCTGTTCTGGCGACAGGAAGTATTTGCCTTCACGCAGGCCGTATTGCGGGTCCAGGGTCTCCGGACGGCAAGAATCGGCACCGGCACGCTCGACCATCGCCACTACGGCGGAGGATTCCCAGGCCGTGCTGATCAGCGCTTCCTTGGCTTCCGACGGCGTTGGCGAGGCCTTGATCAGGGCGATGACCGGGTCGATGTTCGACAGGGCAACCGCTTGACCTTCCAGAATGTGACCACGTTCGCGGGCTTTACGCAGTTCGAACACGGTACGGCGGGTAACGACTTCGCGACGGTGACGAACGAAGGCTTCCAGCAGGTCCTTGAGGTTCAGGATCCGTGGACGGCCGTCGATCAGCGCAACGATGTTGATACCGAACACCGCTTGCAACTGGGTCTGGGCGTAGAGGTTGTTGAGGATCACCTCAGGCACTTCGCCGCGACGCAGTTCGATCACGACGCGCATACCGTCCTTGTCGGACTCGTCGCGCAGCTCGGTGATGCCTTCAAGCTTCTTCTCTTTGACCAGCTCGGCGATCTTCTCGATCAGACGGGCTTTGTTGAGCTGGTAAGGGAGTTCGGTAATGACGATCTGCTGACGACCACCGACCTTGTCGATGTCTTCGATCGTCGAGCGGGCGCGCATGTAAATGCGGCCACGACCGGTGCGGTAGGCTTCGATGATGCCGGCGCGACCGTTGATGATCGCGGCGGTCGGGAAGTCMGGACCGGGGATGTATTGCATCAGCTCATCGATGGTCAACTCTGGGTTGTCGATGAGGGCCAGGCAACCGTCGATGACTTCACCGAGGTTGTGCGGCGGAATGTTGGTCGCCATGCCCACGGCGATACCGCTGGAGCCGTTGACGAGCAGGTTGGGAATACGGGTCGGCATGACCGCCGGGATCATTTCGGTGCCGTCGTAGTTCGGCACCCAGTCCACGGTTTCTTTGTGCAGGTCAGCCAGCAGCTCGTGCGCCAGCTTGGTCATGCGTACTTCGGTGTATCGCATGGCCGCGGCGTTGTCGCCGTCCACCGAACCGAAGTTGCCTTGACCGTCTACCAGCAGATAACGCAGCGAGAACGGCTGTGCCATGCGGACGATGGTGTCGTACACCGCTGTATCACCGTGCGGGTGATACTTACCGATGACGTCACCGACAACACGGGCAGATTTCTTGTACGGCTTGTTGAAGTCGTTGCCCAGCTCGCTCATCGCGAACAGCACACGCCGGTGCACGGGCTTCAAGCCATCGCGCGCATCCGGCAGGGCCCGCCCGACAATTACGCTCATTGCGTAGTCGAGGTAGGACTGCTTCAGCTCGTCTTCGATATTGACCGGGAGGATTTCTTTGGCCAGTTCGCCCATGAGAAGCTCGATTCCTTTTTCTGGTGAAACTTCGTCACATCCATTTGGGACGAACGAAGCTCGCCGCTGCAGGCTGAGTGCCATACACCGACTTACGACAAATCAACAAGAAGAACCATGGATTTGCGCAGTAAAGACAACCCCGTGGGGCTGCCTCGGAAAACGCCAGATGTTATCACAAGAGCCGCCACGCACCTATCCCCCAGACGCGCATGGAGCATAGTTAGTTGACCGATGACAGGCTTGAGGGAGACGAGAGGGGCTTAGAGGAAAATTTCAGAGCTGAATGAAGCGTATTTGTTGGCTGTCAGGGCCTCATCGCGAGCAGGCTCACTCCCACACTGGATCTGCGTCGTTCACAAACCCCCTGCGAGCCTGCTCGCGATGGCAATCTTTCAGACGCCAGAAATTATTAATGCAGACGCTTGCGGCACATCAACTGCGCCATTTTCGCAGTATCCGGCCGCTCGACGATGCCTTTTTCAGTGACGATCACGTCAATCAGGTCCGCCGGGGTTACATCGAACACCGGGTTGAACGCATCAACATCCGCCCCAACCCGCTGGCCGCCGACCTCCAGCAACTCACGGCCGTCACGCTCTTCAATAGGAATTTCGTCGCCACTGGCCATGTTCAGGTCGATGGTCGAGCTCGGCGCCACCACCATGAAGCGCACGCCATGATGCATGGCGTTGACCGCCAGCTGATAGGTGCCAATCTTGTTCGCCACATCGCCATTGGCGGTGATGCGGTCAGCGCCGACGATCACCCAGGTCACACCTTTGATTTTCATGATGTGCGCGGCAGCGGAGTCGACATTCACGGTCACGGGAATGCCTTCGTTGGCCAGTTCCCATGCGGTCAAACGCGAACCTTGCAGCCACGGCCGGGTTTCGTTGGCGTAAACGCGCTCAACCATGCCTTCGATAAAGGCCCCGCGAATCACGCCCAGCGCCGTGCCGAAGCCACCCGTGGCCAGCGCGCCGGTGTTGCAGTGAGTCAGGATCGCCTGGGCATTGCCTTGGTGCTTGCGGATCAGATCCACACCCAATTGGGCCATGGTCAGGTTGGCTTCGCGATCACTTTCATGAATGGCAATGGCTTCCGCTTCCAGCGCCAGCAGAGGGTCTGCGTCTTCCTTGAGGCGGTCCAGGCGGTCACGCATGCGACTCAAGGCCCAGAACAGATTCACGGCTGTTGGACGGGAATCAGCCAGTAATGCGTAGTCTTCCTCCCACGCCGCCTGCCAGTCACCGCCCTCGGCAATTCGGACGCGAGCTGACAGCACCATGGCATACGCAGCAGTGATGCCAATCGCTGGCGCACCACGCACTACCATCGAACGAATAGCCTCGGCCACACCGGCTGCACTGGTGTAGGCAATCCAGGTTTCTTCGAAAGGCAAAACACGCTGATCCAGCAGGTACAGGACGCCATCACGCCAATCGATGGCCTTCACTTTCTCTGCAGCCAACAATCGATCGCGCATCCCTCACCCCACACTCAAGCACAAAAGCCGCCGATTATAGCGATCCCCCCGCGAAGACGCTCGGGTATACTTCGCCATCCTTTACAAAAGCACTGGAACCGATCCTCGATGCCGAACACTGCCGCTGCGCTCGACCTGTTGTTGCTGCCGACCTGGCTGGTACCCGTCGAACCTGCTGGCGTTGTCCTCAAAGAGCATGGCCTGGGCATCCGTGACGGACGCATCGTTTTTATCGGTCCACGTTCGGCTGCGCTGAAGCTTAACGCAACCGAAGTCCGTGAGTTGCCGGACATGCTGCTCACCCCTGGCCTGATCAATGCCCATGGGCACGCCGCCATGACACTGTTTCGTGGCCTGGCCGATGATTTGCCACTCATGACCTGGCTGGAAAACCACATCTGGCCGGCAGAGGCCAAGTGGGTTGATGAAGATTTCGTACGCGACGGCACGGATCTGGCCATCGCCGAACAGATCAAAGGCGGCATCACCTGTTTCTCTGACATGTATTTTTTCCCAAAGGTTGCCAGCGAGCGCGTACATAACAGCGGAATTCGCGCGCAAATCGCCATTCCGATCCTCGACTTCCCGATCCCGGGCGCCAGCACGGCGGACGAAGCCATTCGTCAGGGAGTGGAATTGTTTGGCGACCTCAAACACCACGAGCGCATCAAAATCACATTCGGGCCCCATGCACCGTACACCGTGGGCGATGAAAACCTGGAGAAAATCCGGGTGATCGCCGAAGAACTGGATGCTTCGATTCACATGCACGTCCATGAAACTGCCTTCGAAGTGCAGCAATCGGTCGAGCAACGCGGTGAACGCCCGTTGGCTCGCCTCGGCCGACTGGGCCTGCTCGGGCCGAAGTTCCAGGCCGTTCACATGACACAAATCAGCGAAGAAGACCTGGTGATGCTGGTAGAAACCAACACCAATGTGATTCATTGCCCGGAATCCAACCTCAAGCTGGCCAGCGGTTTTTGTCCGGTCGAGCGGTTGTGGCAGGCGGGTGTCAATGTGGCTGTCGGTACCGATGGCGCCACCAGTAACAACGACCTCGACCTGCTGGGTGAAACCCGCACCGCTGCGTTGTTGGCCAAGGCCGTCGCCGGTTCGGCCACCGCGCTGGATGCTCATCGCGCCTTGCGCATGGCCACGCTCAATGGCGCCCGCGCGCTGGGGATCGAGGCGCAAACGGGTTCGCTGGAAGTCGGCAAAGCGGCTGATATGGTGGCGTTTGATCTGTCCGGCCTGGCGCAGCAACCAGTCTATGACCCGGTTTCGCAACTCATCTACGCCACCGGCCGGGACTGCGTGAAACACTTGTGGGTCGCCGGCAAGCAACTGCTCGACGACCGACGCCTGACCCGCCTGGATGAAGAACAGTTATGCGCCACCGCCAAGGCCTGGGGCCAGCGCATCAGTGGCCGCACCGAATCGTAAGATCCCCGGAGCAAAAAACCGGGACAACAGGATTTTTCAAGTTTTTGAGGACTGAACCATGAGCAACGTCGACTACGCCGAGATCGCCAAATTCGAAGCCCTGGCCCATCGCTGGTGGGACCGTGAAAGCGAGTTCAAGCCGCTTCACGACATCAACCCGCTGCGGGTCAACTGGATTGATGAGCGCGTCAAGCTGGCCGGAAAGAAGGTGCTGGACGTTGGTTGCGGCGGCGGAATTCTGAGCGAGGCCATGGCCCAGCGCGGCGCCACAGTCATGGGCATCGACATGGGCGAAGCGCCGCTCGCAGTCGCGCAGTTGCATCAGCTGGAATCCGGTGTGAACGTCGAATACCGTCAGATCACCGCCGAAGGCCTCGCCGAGGAAATGCCTGAGCAATTCGACGTCGTCACATGCCTGGAAATGCTCGAGCACGTACCGGATCCGTCTTCGGTCATCCGCGCCTGCTTCCGCATGGTCAAGCCCGGCGGCCAAGTGTTCTTCTCCACCATCAACCGCAATCCGAAGGCATACCTGTTCGCCATCGTCGGTGCCGAATACATCATGAAGTTGCTGCCGCGCGGCACGCACGATTTCAAGAAGTTCATCCGCCCTTCCGAGCTTGGCGCCTGGAGCCGCATGGCGGGCCTGACCGTCAAGGACATCATCGGCCTGACCTACAACCCGTTGACCAAGCACTACAAACTGGCGGCCGATGTGGACGTCAACTACATGATCCAGACCCTGCGCGAGGAGTAAGCCGATGCGTATCAGAGCAGTCCTTTTTGACATGGACGGCACGCTGCTCGACACCGCGCCGGACTTTATTGCCATCTGTCAGGCGATGCGCGCCGACCGTGGCTTGCCGCCCGTCAATGACAAGCATATTCGTGACGAGATCTCCGGCGGCGCCAAGGCCATGGTCGCCGTGACCTTTTCGATGGACCCGCAATCGCCGGGTTTTGAAGAGCTGCGACTCGAGTTCCTGGAGCGCTATCTCGCCGGTTGCGCGGTGCACAGCAAGCTCTTCGACGGCATGGGCGAATTGCTGGCCGACATCGAAAAGGCCAACCTGATCTGGGGCGTGGTCACCAACAAGCCGCTGCGTTTCGCCGAGCCGATCATGCAGCAACTGGGCTTGGCCGAGCGCTCCGCGCTGCTGATCTGCCCCGATCACGTGAAGAACAGCAAGCCAGACCCGGAGCCGCTGATCCTGGCGTGCAAGATGCTCGACCTGGACCCGGCCAGCGTGTTGTTTGTCGGCGATGATCTGCGCGATATCGAATCCGGTCGCGATGCCGGCACCAAGACGGCTGCGGTGACCTACGGCTACATTCACCCGGACGACAACCCTCGGCATTGGGGGGCGGACGTGGTGGTGGATCATCCGCTGGAATTGCGCAAGGTGCTCGATAGCGCTCTCTGCAGTTGCTGATTGTAGGAGCACGGCTTGCCGGCGGTAGCGATTCCGAAAAYGCCATCGCTGGCAAGCCATGCTCCTACAGGGTCTGCTTTCTTATTTGTTGAGGTTTCTTATGTTTGATTATTCCGCCCGCCCTGAATTACTCAAGGACCGGGTCATTCTGGTCACCGGTGCTGGTCGCGGCATCGGCGCGGCGGCTGCGAAAACCTACGCAGCCCATGGCGCCACCGTATTGCTGCTGGGCAAGACCGAAGCCAACCTGACTCAGGTTTATGACGAAATCGAAGCGGCCGGGTATCCACAGCCAGCGGTGATTCCGTTCAACCTGGAAACCGCCCTGCCCCACCAGTACGACGAGCTGGCAGCGATGATCGAGGCCGAATTCGGCCATCTCGACGGTTTGCTGCATAACGCGTCGATCATCGGTCCGCGCACGCCGATCGAACAGCTATCCGGCGAAAACTTCATGCGCGTCATGCATGTCAATGTCAACGCCATGTTCATGCTCACCAGCACCCTGCTGCCTCTGCTAAAGCTGTCGCAGGACGCCTCGGTGGTGTTTACCTCCAGCAGCGTCGGCCGCAAGGGGCGTGCCTATTGGGGCGCGTATGGCGTTTCCAAGTTTGCCACTGAAGGCCTGATGCAAACCTTGGCCGACGAAGTGGACACCGTGGCTCCGGTACGTTCCAACAGCATCAACCCGGGTGCCACGCGCACCAGCATGCGGGCGCAGGCTTACCCAGGGGAAAATCCACTCAACAACCCGACCCCGGAAGAGATCATGCCGGCTTATCTCTACCTGATGGGCCCGGACAGTACCGGCATCAATGGCCAGGCGTTCAACGCCCAGTAACACCGTGCGTCGCGCTTTTGTGCCGTTCCGTGCCGATTTCCCGGCGCGGCACACAAAGCGCGCCATAACCATCCCTCCTTGCCAGTCAAACAACTGTCACACATTTCATCACCCGCTCTCGTCATCGCATTCAAACCAATGATTTATATGGTTATTTTTATGAATGAACCGAATGGCACGACTTTCGCTCTAAAGTTTCTCAGACAGCAGTGTGAAAGCAGACGGGCGGACGCTTGAGCCGATAGGTGACTGATCTTCGGCAAAGCGAACCAGACTTGCGACATATGTCGTCCTGCGGGACTGATATACGTGCATGTCGCGCAGCCCAAAGCCGCTCTCACCCAGTCTGTAAGACAGCTTTACTGCTTAGGGGCTTACGCCATATGAAATCACCTTCCCAGTCCAACGCAATTGACTTCGACAATGCCAAATTGCAACGCCTGGGATTTGGTCAGCAGCTTTCCCTTCTGGAACTCCCCGTCAGCCTTGCGCAATTGCGCCAGCAATTGGGTCAGCAGCTGCAAACCAGTCTTGAGCCACAACGCATACTCGGACTTTTCTTCCGCGAAATTCAGCACCTGGTTTCACTGGATGCCTTGACGTATCAGCATCAAGCCAGTGACTTGCGCCTGGAGTTTGGTCAGCGTGGTCATCACTCGGTCAGTTACAGCCTCAGCCATGAAGGCGAACAGCTCGGTGAACTGGTGTTCCGGCGCAATCAGCGATTCAGCGAGCAGGATCAAGGCAATCTGGAGTCATTGCTGTCCGCACTGCTCTTTCCGATGCGCAATGCCCTTCTTTACCGAGCCGCTACCCAAAGCGCATTGCGCGATCCGCTGACCGGTACCGGTAACCGTGTTGCCATGGATCAGACCCTGGAACGCGAAATCGAGATGTCGCGACGCCACTTGATGCCTTTGTCATTGCTGATGCTGGACATCGATCACTTCAAAAACATCAACGACAGTTACGGCCACAATGCGGGCGATGAGGTGCTCAAGGCGGTCGCCAGCGCGATCAAAAACCAGTTGCGCAATGTCGACATGGTGTTTCGGTTTGGGGGCGAAGAGTTCCTGATCCTGCTGTCCAACACCACGCGGGAAGCAGCGGCCATGGTTGGCGAGCGAGTGCGCATTGCAGCTCAGGCCCAGGACTATCGGGCTGATGGCAATGCCGTAGAACTGACCGTCAGCCTCGGATGCTCGACCCTGCTGCCTGGCGAGTCCGCCGAAAGCCTGGTGCGGCGGGCCGACAGTGCGCTGTATGTCGCCAAGCGCGAAGGGCGCAACCGGTTGACGATGGCGGGTTGAGCTTTAGGCAACGCTACAAACTAATGTGGGAGCGAGCTTGCTCGCGATAGCTTTCTAACATTCAGTATCTGTATGGAATGTTTGGCAGCCATCGCGAGCGAGCTCGCTCCCACAGTTGGTTTGTGTTGCCTGAGAATCAGCTTTCAGCCAGTGCCAGGCGCTCACGTGTCACCGGTGCCTTTTCCGAATGCTCCAGTTGCATGCAGCGCTCCAGAAACAGGTGCATGTAGTCGTAGCTCTTGCACACTGCCTGTCGCAGTTCCACTTGCAGGGATTTGCTCGGGTTCATGCCTGCCAGGGTACAGATGATTTCCAGTGCTTCCCATGGATGGGCATCGTCGTACTGGGCGTGCATCTTCAACCACTTCATCGCCCGCTTGCGATCTTCTTCCGGGAATGCTGCGGCGTAGACGCCACTGGAGCAGACCAGGGCCGACCACTCTCCAGTCGCGCCTTCAATGGCGTAGTTGGTCGCCGCAATGGCCACGATCAACGAATCGGCCGAACTGGTGTGCCAGCACCAATGGCTCAAGGCGTGAAGTTCGGGGGCAACCTGTTGCACCTGCAGGTCTTCCAGGCTGACCCCATGAGCCCGACTCCAGTGCACCCAATAATCGGCATGGTTCAACTCCACGCGAATATTGCGCATCAGCCAACGACGCGCCATGTCTTCGCCGGGATGACGGGCAAAGCGGGTCTTGGTCAGGTTTTGTGCCATGTATAACGCGAACTGTTCTACCACCGGCCAGCCACCAATGAGGTAGTGGCGCATGGTCTTGGCGCTGAGCTTGTTGTCTCGCATGCGCTGATACAGTTCGTGTTCGACAACCCGGCGCTTACTCTCGCTGCAATCCTTGATGAGCTGTTGAGCCCAGGCGGGATAACTTGCCGCTTCCATGAGTGGTCCGGTTCGGTTGAATGTGTCGATCACTGTCGAGCTCCTTTTGATGGTGATTGTTTGGATCAGCAAGAGATTTCAACGGAACGTGCCGGGGGCCTTGAACAACAAAGGCTGGGGCCTGGCGGGACGACTTTGCAAACTATCGCAGGTAAACGGATTCGGGCGTTCAATCACATACCCTTGAGCGAAATCGACCCCGATTTCCAGCAGTGCCTGTTCAATCTGGGGTGACTCTACAAACTCGGCAATCGTGCGCTTACCCATGACATGCCCGATGTGGTTAATCACTTCGACCATGGCGCGGTTAATCGGGTCGTCCAACATATCCTTTACGAAACTCCCGTCGATCTTCAGGAAGTCTACAGGCAAATGTTTCAAGTAAGCGAACGAAGACATTCCGGCGCAAAAATCATCTAATGAAAAGTGACAACCTAAGCCTTTGAGTTCATTGATAAATCTTATTGCACTGCCCAAATTTGAAATTGCACTGGTTTCTGTGATTTCAAAACAAATCATTTCAGGTGGAATTGAATAGTTAACAAACTGCTCACGCAGAAAGTGCAGAAACGCCTCATCTCCTATAGTTGTGCCTGACAGATTAATCGCACACATGGCTAATGGACCTTGGCGCTCTTCAGTCCTGCATTGGGCAATAATCTTGAAGACGTTCTCCACCACCCAGCGATCCAGCGCAGTCATCAACCCATAACGCTCCGCGGCCGGAATAAAACTGTCCGGCAAGATCATGCGACCGGCTTCGTCATGCAGACGCAACAGGATTTCAATATGCCCACCGCCGCGCTCGGTACGCCCCAATGGCGCGATTTCCTGGGAATACAGGCAAAAGCGATTCTCTTCCAGCGCTATGTGCAGGCGCTGCACCCAGGCCATTTCGCCAAAACGCAATGTCAGTTCCGAGTCATCGGAGTGATAGACCTGAACCCGATTTCGTCCTTTTTCCTTGGCCATGTAACACGCCATATCAGCGGCGCGCAGTGATGCTTCCAGGGTCGCAGGAGGTTGCGCGACATGCACCAGCCCTATGCTTACCGTGGTGACAAAGGGTCGGCCTTTCCAGACAAAGTGCAGGTTTTGTACGGTCAGGCGCAAACTTTCGGCAATCTTCTCGGCAGCGTCCGGTGCGCAGTTTTCCAGCAAGATACCGAACTCATCGCCACCCAGCCGAGCCAGGGTGTCACCTTCGTGCAAACCGGCTTGCAACAACGCACAGATATGCCGCAGCAGTTCATCGCCCGCCGCATGACCGCACGTGTCATTGACCAGTTTGAATTGATCCAGATCGAGAAACATCAGGGCATGACACCCGGTATACCGCGTCAGGTTGTGCAGTGCCTGCTCCAGTCGAAACTCGAACTCGCGGCGGTTGGCCAGCCCGGTCAAGGCGTCATGAGTCGCCTGCCAGGACAGATTGGCAATGTACTGGCGCTCCTGCGTCATGTCATGCAACACCAGCACGGTGCCGCTGACCTTGCCAGCATTGCGAATCGGCGAACCCACCAGCGTCACCCACACCGTGCTGCCATCCAGACGCTGAATCAGCTTGGAATGTTCGCTGCCACCGCAGAGCTGACCGCTCAAAATGTGTTCGATCAACGTGAGCCCATCAGCCTGAGCGTTTTCATCCAGCAAATTGAACAGCGCCGCGAGCGGCAAACCCGTCGCCTGTTCGGCTTTCCAGTGGGTCAGCGCCTCGGCGGCGGGATTCATATAGGTGATAGCGCCGTCGACATTCGTGGTGATCACGCCGTCGCCAATGGATTGCAACGTGATCTGCGCCCGGTCTTTTTCCAATTGCAGCGCCTCGGCGAATTCATGCCGCTGCTTGAGCAACTTGTGGGTACGCAGCAACGCCAGCGCAATCAAGATCAGCGCGGTGGCGAGGTTGGTCACCAGCAGAAACCTGAGAATCAAGCGCGAGCCTTCGCCCAATGCATCGCTGAACGCTTTGGCGGCGGGCGTCACGGCATCGTTGATGGCGAGTATCTGGTCTTTCCAGCGCCAGAGATCAGCGGTTGAAACCTGTTTGTCGGCAACGCGCTGGTGCATCTCCTGCGCGACATCATCGAGTTGCAGCAGGTACGCGTCACCCACCGTCCAGAGGTCGATGGCTTTTTCGAGGTAAGAGACATGCCGGAAGTTGAGGTAGAGCCATATCAGGCGGGAAACGTCGTCAGGGTGGTTGCCCCCCTTGAGGATTGCCACTCGCGCGGCTTCGATTTCAGGTGGCTGGTGATCCAGCGCCAGGCGCAACTCGTGCCCCCCCTGAGGTATGGCAATGGCGTTCTGGTATTTGAGAAAAATCGCCTCGTCGCGACTGTCCGCGTAGAGGTTGAGGTAATAGATGGCGTCTTTTTGCCCCTTCGACCACAAGCTTTCACCGGCAACATAGCCGCGCACTGCCGACAGAACGTACAAGCTGACGCCCCCCAACAGGGCCTGAAACAGTACGACGGCAATAAATGGCCAGACTATGCCCAACAACCGTGGCG
>NZ_JBFUKU010000165.1:0-12759 GCF_056400685.1 Pseudomonas sp. P5_A12
GCATAAACCCTTTGTTTTTCCGTAGCTATCTGCTCGGCATCCAGCGCCGAAAACTCGCGCCCGACAACAAAGTCCGCCGCGTTGTTACCGGCAAACCAGCCATAAGTGAACGCGCCGAGCATATAGTTATGCGGCACCGCAGCCATGTCACCCGCCGAGTACAAACCCTTGACCGAAGTTTCCGCCTTCTCGTTGACCCACACACCCGACGCTGAATGCCCGCTGCAAAAACCGATCTCGGAGATGTGCATCTCGACCATCTGCGTGCGGTAGTCGGTGCCGCGATTGGCGTGGAACTGGCCGCGACTCGGGCGTTCGTTGCTGTGCAGGATCTCTTCGATGTTCTGGATGGTTTCCTCGGCCAGGTGATCGAGCTTGAGAAAGACCGGGCCGTTGCCGCTTTCGAGTTCCTGATGGAACTCCCACATCATCTGACCGCTCCAGTAGTCGCACTCGATGAAGCGTTCGCCCTTGTTGTTGGCGGTGTAGCCACCCAAGGGGCCGGTGACGTAGGCGCAGGCCGGGCCGTTGTAGTCCTTGATCAGCGGGTTGATCTGGAAGCATTCCAGGTTCGCCAGTTCAGCCCCGGCGTGGTAGGCCATGGCGTAACCGTCGCCGGCATTGGTCGGGTTTTCGTAGGTGCCCATCAGGTAACCCGAGGACGGCAAACCGAGGCGTCCGGCAGCGCCGCAGCAGAGGATCACGGCTTTGGCCTTGATCACGTGGAAGTCGGCAGTGCGGCAGTCAAACCCCATCACACCGTTGACCGCGCCCTCTTCGTCCGTCAGCAAACGCGTGCAGACCAGCCTGTTGGTGATGCTCACCCGCGCCCGCTTCAACTGGCGATACAGGACTTTCTTGATGTCGTGGCCTTCAGGCATCGGCAGCACGTAAGCACCCATGTGGTGGACCTTTTTCACCGCGTAGTCGCCGGTCTCGTCCTTCTCGAATTTCACCCCCCAGCGGTCCAGTTGTTCGATAGTTTCAAAGCTGTGAGTCGCGTAGGCGTACACCGCCGCCTGGTTGACGATGCCGTCGTTGGCGATGGTGATTTCCTTGGTGTACTGCTCCGGCGTCGAGTGGCCGGGAATGATCGCGTTGTTCAGGCCGTCCATGCCCATGCTGATTGCGCCGCTGCGTTTGACGTTGGCCTTGTCAATCAACAACACGCGCAGATCACGGTTGCGTTCCTTGGCCTTGATCGCCGCCATCGGCCCCGCAGTGCCGCCGCCGATCACGACGATGTCGTATTCCTGCTCCAAAGTGCTTCGCGTCATGCCTGCGCCCCTTTTTGCCGGTCGATCCGCAAGCGGTACTGGAAGGCATCGCCACGGTAGTAAAGGTGTTCGAAGTCCACGGGTTGGCCGCTGGCATCGTGGGTCAGTCGTTCGATGCGCATGATCGGCGAGCCCGGTTCGACGTTCAGCGCCTGGGTCAGGTCGCTGTCGGCCAGGACCGCATCGATAGCCAGATCGGCGTGACCGAGGGCCAGGCCGCAGTCGTTTTCGAGGATCAGGAAAATATCGCGAGTGACCAGATCTGCTTTCTCCAGCCGTTCACCGAGGTCTTTGGGCAGGTAGGTAATTTCCAGCGAAATCGGCTCACGGTTAATCAGGCGCACCCGTTTGATCTGCGCCACGGTTTCACCTTCAGCGACTTGCAAACGCTCAGCGACGAGTTTGTCGGCGGCGATGAACTTGAAGCTGCGCAGGCGGTTGATCACCTCGTAGCCACGACCGGTCATGGACTCGGCCAGGCCTTGCAGGGTGCTGACGTTCTGGAAGGTTTTTGGCTTGGCGACGAAGGTGCCTTTGCCGTGGATCTTGAAGATCAGCCCTTCTTTCTGCAGATCTCCCAGGGCCTGGCGCACGGTGATGCGGCTGACTTTGAACAACGCGCCGAGTTCACTCTCGGACGGCATCTGGCTGTCTTGCGGGTATTCACCGTCGAGGATGCGGGCGCGCAGCACGTCACGCAGTTGGGTGTGCAGAGGGACGCTGCTGAGGGATAGAACGTTATCAGTCATGGCGATCACTTGTTATAACGAGTTATGACGTGATCTTAGAGAGAGTGGCCGCAGGTTGAGAAATACTGTTTGAGCATAAGGTTAGATTCGCCGAACGAGCACAATCCTTTGTAGCAGCTGCGGAGCACCGCGAGGCTGCGTCCGGCGGCGMAGCCGTCGTGAAATCAGAGAGTGCGGTGTGTCAAAAAACCTTGCATGCAGGGTTTACGACGGCTKCGCCGCCGGACGCAGCCTCGCGGTGCTCCGCAGCTGATACATTGGTGTGGTTCAGTGGGCGCTAGTGGCGTTTGAGGATCTGGTCCATCACCCAGTCGGTTTTCAGTGCTTCCCCGGCCACTGCCGGATGCTGCGCTTCGCCGCGAATATGCGCGTTCATGCCCAGCACGTGATGCCACTGGATGTGTTCGTGATGATCGATGTGCAGGCTGATATGTTCATCCGCGTGAAGCTGCACCGGGTGCTCATCGAACACTGAAAAACTGATCCGGCCCTGGCTGCCGATCACCTCGACCCGATCCTCGCGACGATCTGCCACGAAGTTCCAGCAGCCCATGCCCGTTGCGCCCGAAGCAAACAGCCAACTGGCACTGACCGCATCTTCGGCTGCATACAACCCGGCCTGACACGCGGTGAAACCGGCGACGTCGGTGATGTCGCCGAGCAGGTACTGGAACAGGTCAAACCCGTGGCTGGCGAGGTCAGCGAAGTAACCGCCACCGGCAATGCCCGGGTCCGTGCGCCAGTTGTGCACGCCGCCCAGATCGACGGATGACGGGGCTTTGGTCAGCGTCCAGGTCAGGTGCCGGACCTCGCCGATCCGCCCCGCGTCCAGCCACTGACRCACTTGCTCGAAACGCGGCAACGAGCGCCGGTAGTAGGAAACGAACAGGTGCAATCCGGCGTCGGCAAAGACCTTTTGCATCTCGCGGCTTTGCCCGGCATTCAGCGACATCGGTTTTTCGACACAGCAATGTTTGCCGGCGGCGGCCACCAACAGGCTGTAGGCGTGATGACTGTCGGGTGGCGTGGCGATGTACACCGCGTCCACCTCGGGATCATTGATCAGCGCTTGCGCGTCGGTGTACACCCGGGCGATGCCATGGCGTGTGGCGTAATCCGTCACCGCCTCAAGACGCCGCCCCATCACCGCCACCAACGCCGAACCGGGGGCCTTGTAAAAGGCCGGCCCGCTTTTGCGCTCGGCGACACTGCCACAACCAATCATGCCCCAACGCACCACGTCCATGTTCACCTCCTGTTCGTTAGCCAATACGCAAGGCGCGCAGGTCCAGCTGACCGTCCTTGAGCGGTGGGCACCAGTAGTAGCCGCCAGTGATTGGTCGGCTGATGCGGTACAAGCCGTCGGTGATGCCGTCTTCCAGACCGCTCATGCGCCGCAGTTGCGCTTCGAAGGCGTCGAGGGAAAAGCCGAACGCGAGGAACATCAGGCCAGCGCGGTCGCCTTCGATCCACGGCATCGAGCGACGGACGACGAATGCCTCGGGCGCGAAGCTTTCCTGGGCGGTGCGTTTGACGTGGGCCGAGACCGGCGCATCGTCGAGTTCTTCGTTGTCGCTCAACCGACGGCCCATGATGTTGTCCTTCTCATGGGACGGCATCGCGTGGAAGCCTTTGAGGTCATGTTGCCACTGCTGGATCGCGGCGAAACTGCCGCCGACCAGACCCTCCGAGCCTTCGCGCAACAGCGCAGCGACTACCGCGGCTTCGTCGTGGGGGTTTTCCGTGCCGTCTTCGTAACCGGTCAGGTCGTGGCCGGTCTTGTGGCGGAAGGTTTCGTTCATTTGCACCAGGCGCAGGGCCGGCGCCAGGGCGGCTTCGATGGCCTGGCTGCGATTAAGCAATTCACCCCGGTCGACGCCATGCAGCCAGCACCACAAGGCGTGTTGCGTCGACGGGTTGTCGACGCCAACCCCGGTCAACGCCGGAAACGCTCGCAGGCCATCGATCTGCGCGTGCAACGCCTTGACCAGCGACGCCCCGAAACCGACGACAGCCGATTTCCCGTCCACCAGTTGCATCAGGTTGTTGAGCGCGACCGGCAATGCTTCGGCGGATTCGAGGGCGAAGAACATATGGCGGGCTTGAGGCGGAACAGGGGTGGCGAGAATGCCCGGCTGGTAATAACTCATATGAACTCCTTGAAAATGAGCACTGAGTTTAACCGGGGAAAGCGAATTTGTGTGCACCGCTCTGTAGTAGCTGCCGAGCAGCGCGAGGCTGCTACAGGGGATCGAGTAGTGGGCTTTCGTTGCGGAACGCACTCGGGCTCATGCCGGTCCAGCGTTTGAAGGCGCGGCGAAAACTGCGCACGTCGCTGTAGCCGACTTCTTCGGTGATGCGCTCGATCGACATGTCCGGATTGGCCAGCAGGCGCATCGTGCGCGCCTGGCGCACTTGCTCCAGCAGCGTTTCGAACGTCAGCGCGTGTTCAGTGAGGCGGCGGCGCAAGGTGCGGCTGCTCATGTTCAGGTCACTGGCGATTTTCTCGATGTGGCTGCCTTCGATCAGGTCCCGGGCAATTGCCCTTTCCACCGCCTGGATCAAGTCCATTTTCTGATGCACCTGCGTGGCTTCCAGCTCCAGCAATTTCACGGCCTGACGCAGGGCCAGGGAATGGTGATTGGGCAGGTGGACGTCCAGCCAATGCGCAGCGATCACCATGCGGTTTTGCAGGCAGCCAAAACGCACATCGGGCCCCAGCAGCCGAGAATACTCGCTGAGATAGTCCGGCGCGGCGTGCATGAACTCCACCGCCATCGGCTTGAAATCCGCCCCGACCAGCGCCCGGCCATACACCAGCAGACTGGCGAAAAACTCCTCGACCGCAAACAGCTGCACATCGGCGAATGGCAAGCGGCATTCGGCGTCGACAAACACCCGATCACTGGCCTCCTCCACGCTCGACACCACAATCCCGCCAGAGGTGTGCTGATGCCGAATACCCATTTCAAAGGCATCGCGCAGGGTCTTGCACAGCGACAGCACATGCCCCAGCAGCCCGAGTGTGCCGAGCACATTCTGCGCGCCGACCCACAAGCCCAGCCCCTGATTGGGCAAGACTTTGAGCGCGCGCTGGATCATGGCCACGGCCTGGCGATAGGAAATACGCTGCGCTGGGTCCTGAAGGTCTTCAAAGGTAAAGCCCAGCCCTCGGCAAAGGCTGTCAGGGTTGACGCCTTTTTGCTCCGCGACTTCGGCCAGTGTTTGCAGGAGAAATGGCGACACCAGCGCCAGTTCAAAGGTGGGATCGATGACTTTCATTTGCATGGGGCTATACATTCCGGGCCAAGCTGCATTCTTATTTTTGTTACCGGTTATGTCGACGGAAGTTAGCACAGGGTTTAACGGCTGTCCGCAGAAGTCCCCCTAATTGGCCGCCAATACCCTGCCTTGTACGGCGCAGACAGCTTATTTCTATGTTGCGGCCCTCGTACGGACGCAGGAAAGCCCGCCAACAATAATAACGAGTACACCCATGATCCCGACCCGCACGAGATTTCCCCTACTGGTCATCAGCCTGGCCGGCGCCTGCGCCATTCAACCGGTGCTGGCCACCGAGGCTGGCGTGGACAATATCGGCCCCGGCACCGACGGCTTTTTCATGTTGCCGCTGTCGCCCGACAGCCTTCCGGCCAACATGCTGGCGTTCAACCTCTACTACAACCACTACACGTCCACGAAGCTGAACATCAGCTCGCTCGGCGGTAAGGTTCCGCAAGTCGACATCGAATCCACGGCGGTGATTCCGCGCCTCGATTACCTCAGTCCGCTGCGGGTTTTTGGTGGCCGGGTGGCGGGCTACATCGCGCAGCCCTGGCTCAAGCAGGAGGTCTCGGTGTTCGGCTTGCACGACACCCGCGAAGGTATGGGCGACACCACTGTCGCGCCAATCATTCTCTGGGACATGGGCCCAACCTTGACCTTGGGCGCCGCGCTGGAAATTACCGTGCCGACCGGCGAATACGCGGTCGATCGCCTGGCCAACACCAGCAACAACTTCTACACCTACAAACCGCTGTTCTCCTTCACCTGGCTGCCGTCGGAAAACACCGAGATGTCGGTGAAGACGACGTACAGCTTCAACGGGAAAAACAAAGACACCGATTACGAGTCGGGGCAGATTTTCCACTTCGACTATTCGGCCAGCTACAAAATCACCGATGATTTGATGTTCGGGTTGAACGGCTACTACCTCAAGCAAACCACCGACGACAAGCAATTCGGCCACACCGTGCAGTTCAATGGTCAGGACGTGAACGACGGGGTGCGCGGCCAGGTGTTTGCGATTGGCCCGGCGTTGCACCTGACCTTTTTGAAGTACGCCAGCGCGGAGATCCGCTGGGCCAAGGAGTTTGATGTGGAGAACCGGCCTGAAGGGGAAATGCTTTGGGCCAAGGTCAGTATTCCCTATGCGTTTTAACTGAACTGACGCYTTCGCGAGCAAGCCCGCTCCCACATTTGACCGCATTCCCCTGACAGGACTCGRTCAAATGTGGGAGCGGGCTTGCTCGCGAAAGCGTCAGAAAAAGCACCAAAAAGCTTTCAGGAATACACCGGCCAGGTGTCAACAATCCGCCCACCCCGAACCGCCAGCAAATCCCCAAACTGCAACAGCACCGACTCCGTCTGGGTCGGCCTTAAAAACACCTGATCCTCAACCCCAAGCCCCACCGCCGCCGAACCATTGACTATTTCCTGATTCGAACTGCGGCCATACACCCCGTTACTCTGCAACCCCGGCGGCGATTCGAACTCTGCCATCCAGTTACCGCCATAGATGAAAAACGTCTCGCGCTGGTTGGTGTCCCACCAGGAAAACAGTCGGGACTTGTCATCCAGCGCCGGGATGTTCACCGCCCCGGCGCTTTTCAACACCGGCGTGGCGATGTAAGCGGCGGGCACATGTTCCACCAGCGACGGCAAATCGTAGTGCGTCGGCTTGAGCATCGCCGTGCCCACCGAGACTTCGCTGCTGAGTTGTTCGTGCTCATGCATGCGATAACTTGGGCTGCCGGCCGTGTTGAGGGTCAGCCCTTCATGCCACAGACCGGGATATTGTTGTCGGGTGAAGTCGACGCAACGGTTGTAAATCACCATCACCTTGGCGAACAGTTCTTCGGGCGTACCCAGGATCCCCGGCACGCCCATACCGACAAACGGGTCGTAGCCCATGAACCCGGTAAACTCCAGGTGCTGCGGGTGTTGGCTGATCAGCGTCAGCATCCGCCCGAGCACAGCCAGATCGCTGACACCGCCACGATGCAGGCCCACGTCCAATTCAATGTTCACCCGTAACCGCGTACCCAATCCCTGTGCCAGCGCCAGGTATTGTTGCAATCGCTCAGGCGTATCGAGCAACCACTGCAATTGCTTTGACGGGTCGAAAGGCCCCTTGTGCGACTGAAAAAACAGCTGCGCCGAACGCACCGGCAGTGGCTTGCCCAGCAGGATGTCGGACTCGGGAAACTGTACCGCGTCATGATTGAGAAACGGCTGATGAAACGACATCAACCGCTGTGTGTCGGCGCGCGTGGCGATGTACGTCAGCAACCCCGGCGCCGGCAACGACTTCTCCACCAGTCGCAGGTGCTTGCCGCCGCGTTTTACCGATTGCATCACCGTATCGATGTTGTGATCCAGCCGGTCAAGATCGATCAACATCACCGGACGCATCGGCCCGTGCTCCTTGAGCTCGCGGTTCAGTGCACGAAAATAGTCACTGTACGGCGCGCCTCGATCACCTGGCCGCAACCACGCCCCGACACCCACCAACAACGCGCCGAGGCCGGCGGTTCCGATCAGAAAATTACGCCGATTGACAGCCATCAGCTCACCCCCAGAATCGATGACAAGTGCGCGTTAAGGAATTTACCGCTAGGGTCGAGTTCCTGCCGGACCTGGAGGAATTCCTGCCAGCGCGGGTACAGCGGCTGCAGGTTTTTCGCGTTGAGGGTGTGCAACTTGCCCCAGTGCGGCCGGCCGTTGTACTTCCAGAAAATCGGCTCGACGGCGGCGAAAAAGTTGTGATGATCCATCTGGTAATGCTGGTGAACCGAGATCGAGCAACTGTCGCGCCCTTCGAACATGCTCAAGGGAATGTCGTCGGCTTTGACGTAACGGTATTCAATCGGAAACCAGGTGCGAAGGTCTTTGTCCCGGATCAGCTTGAGAATCTCGCGCAGGCACGCCGGGCCGTGCTCTGCCGGCACTGAATACTCCATTTCGTTGAAACGCACCGTGCGCACGTTGGCGTAGATGTCGAACGAGTCGCCCACCCGATCATCGAAGCTGGCGATGTGGCGCAAGCTATTGAGCATCGTGTGGCGCAGGTCAGGGAAGTCGCTGCCGTACTTGTCGAGCTTTTCGATCAAGGTCACGAACTCGTTACCGCCCTCCTCATCCGCCGGGATCGGCGGTGTGGCCGGGTCGGTGGTTTCGTTCAAGGCGATCGACAGCGCGTAGTCGGAGTGGGTGACCACTTGCATTTCCCAGTGCTGGTTTTCCCGAGTGTTCTTGTCGAGGTCTTCCAGTAATTCTTCGGTCTTGGCGACCCACTGGCGTTCTCTCAAGCGATACGCCGGGCGGTTTTGCAGACGGATTTTCGTCGCCACCCCGAGCGCGCCGAGGGACACCCGCGCCGCGCTGAACACCTCAGGATGTCGCGTGCTGTCGCAGTCCAGCACCTCGCCATTGGCGTTGACCAATTGCAGGCCGCAGACGTGGGCGGAATAGGACTGAAAGTTTTTTCCGGTGCCGTGGGTCGAGGTGGAAATCGCCCCGGCGAGGGTCTGGTAATCGATATCGGCCATGTTTTGCAGGGCCTGGCCAATGTCTTTGAGCGGTGTGCCCATGCGCGACATCGGCGTGCCGGCGGCGAACTCCGCTTGCAGTGTTTTCGAGTCGTGATCGAGCAACCCGGTGAAATAACTCAGCGACAGCAATGTGCCGTCGGTGGGCACCAGCGCGCTGAAGGAATGCGCCGAGCCCACCGGGCGAATCTTGCCGGGGGCCTGACGCACCACCTGGGTCAACTCATCCAGATTCGTGGGCGCCAGCCGCGCTGCCGGCAGGCAACTCTGCCCCCCCGACCAGTTCCGCCAGGGAATCAGCCGCGGAGCCCGCAGCAATTCGGCCAGCGCAGGCGTTGAGCCGAGCGCAGTAAAGGCACCAATGACACTCGCCCGTTGCAACAACTGACGCCGTGTTAAGTCCATCATCATGAATCGCACCCTGCTGTTCTTATTGTGGGATGTGCTGGCCGGACATGAAGATAATCAGCGCCAGGAACTGTTCTTGCGAACACTGCATGCACATCCCCATCGGGGGCATGCCGTTGTAGCCGTTGATCGCGTGATCGAGCAGCGTATCGGCGCCCTGCATGACCCGAGGTTCCCAGGCGTTCTTGTCGCCGGTCAGCGGCGCCCCGGCCGCCGGGTTGGCGTGGCAAAGCTTGCAACTGTTGTCATAGACCTGCGCCAGCTCGGTGTCGGCGGGCCTGGCGGTAGCGGCTTCGCTATACGTGGCCGGGTTTTTCGGCTCTTCGCCACACCCCGCGAGCAACGCCGCGAAGACACACCCCATCAGGGCAAAACAAAGACTAGGCTTTTCAGTGAATCGGCGTGCCCGCATGGCGGTCCTCTCGATGGGTGCCCGGTCAGCCGGATGCACTTTTTTTGTTGTGATCAAGGAGAGCTCAACACTAAGTCACCCGGCGTGGGCAGGTTGAGGGCATTGGGGGCCAACAAAGGGGGCTTCTGAGGCCATGACCCACGCGCCGGGAAATTCACGCACCTTCACGCTGTGCCACAAATCACCAAGATGAGTCATGACAAGCGAGGCCGAGGCCTGCTAAAACGTTTCACCAAGGCATCACCTAATCCGAAGGGGGTAGCGACATGACCACAACCAAGATTCTCGACAACCTGTTTCCGAGCCAGGCTGACATCCCGGAAAAGTACCGCCTCGACGGTCAGACCGAGCAGCGTGAGTACCTGGTCGATGGCGAATTGAAAACCTGGTCCGGGCCTCTCGCCCAAGTCCGTAGCCCGGTTTACCTGAGCGGTGCCAATGGCGACGAGCAAGTGATCCTCGGCAGCACGCCGCTGCTGGATGCCGACACCGCACTGACCGCCCTGGACGCCGCCGTCCGAGCGTATGACCGTGGTCAGGGCTTGTGGCCGACCATGCGGGTAGCCGAACGCATCCAGCATGTTGAAGCCTTTTTGGGTCGTATGCGCGAGCAACGTGAGGCGGTGGTCAAGCTGCTGATGTGGGAAATCGGCAAGAACCTCAAGGACTCGGAAAAAGAGTTCGACCGTACCTGCGATTACATCGTCGACACCATCAATGCGTTGAAGGAACTTGACCGCCGCTCCAGCCGTTTCGAGCTGGAACAGGACACCCTCGGCCAGATTCGCCGCGTCCCGCTTGGCGTCGCCCTGTGCATGGGCCCTTACAACTACCCGCTGAACGAAACCTTCACCACGCTGATACCAGCACTGATCATGGGCAACACCGTGGTGTTCAAACCGGCCAAACTCGGCGTGCTGTTGATTCGCCCGCTCCTGGAAGCGTTCCGCGACAGCTTCCCGGCCGGGGTGATCAACGTGATCTACGGCAGCGGCCGCGAGACGGTCAGTGCGCTGATGGCCAGTGGCAAGATCGACATCTTCGCGTTTATCGGCACCAACAAAGCCGCCAGCGACCTGAAAAAACTCCACCCCAAGCCTCACCGTTTGCGTGCGGCGTTGGGCCTCGATGCGAAAAACCCCGGTATCATCTTGCCGGAGGTCGATCTGGACAACGCAGTCAGCGAAGCAGTGACCGGCTCACTGTCGTTCAACGGCCAGCGCTGCACCGCGCTGAAAATCCTCTTCGTCCATGAAGACGTGGTCGAGGAGTTCATCGAGAAATTCAACGCCAGACTCGCCAGCCTCAAACCCGGCATGCCGTGGGACAGTGGCGTGGCACTGACCCCGCTTCCGGAATCCGGCAAGGTCGATTACTTGCATTCGCTGGTGGCGGACGCCGAAAGCAAAGGGGCCAAGGTGGTCAATCCCAATGGCGGTCAGGCCCGCGCCTCGTTCTTCTACCCGGCGGTGCTGTACCCGGTGACCCCGCAAATGCGCGTCTATCAGGAAGAACAGTTCGGCCCGGTCATCCCGATTGTGCCCTACCGTCACCTGGACACGGTGATCGATTACGTCCTGGAATCGGACTTCGGCCAACAATTGAGTATCTTCGGCACCAACCCGGTCGCGGTCGGCCGGCTGGTGGACACGTTCGCCAACCAGGTCGGGCGCATCAACCTCAACGCCCAATGCCAGCGCGGCCCGGACACTTTCCCGTTCAACGGGCGCAAGAACTCGGCCGAGGGCACGTTGTCGGTGCATGATGCATTACGGACGTTTTCGATCCGCACGTTGGTCGCCACCAAGTTCCAGGAAACCAATAAAGACCTGATCAGCGAGATCATCAGCGGACGCAGTTCAAGCTTCCTGACCACTGATTACATTTTCTGAGGACACAGCAACTGACCACCTTCAGCCAACGATTGCCACCACTGCTGCGCCGACTGCTGCGTCCGTTGCTGGACCCGTATCGGCGCTATCGCAATGCCAGACTGATCCACGCGGTGCGGGTATCGCTCGGATTGCTGGCGACGATCCTGCTGACCACCGGCATTGATTTGCCCCATGGCGAATGGGCGTCGGTGACGATGCTGGTGGTGATCGGTGGCTTGCAGCATCACGGCAATATCGGCAAAAAAGCCACCGAGCGTGCCATTGGCACCTTGATCGGAGCCGGTGTCGGTCTGCTGCTGGTCGCGCAACAGGCCTGGCTCGGGATGCCGTGGCTGACTTATTTCGCCATGTCGGTGGTGTGCGGGTTTTTCTCCTATCACGCCATTGGCAAGGGTGGTTATACGGCGTTGCTGGCCGCCATTACCGTGTTTATCGTCGCAGGGCATGGCGACAACGCGATCACGGCTGGCCTGTGGCGCGGGGTGGACATTCTGATCGGCATTGCGCTCGCACTCGCGTTTTCCTTCGCTCTGCCGCTGTATGCGGTGTTTTCCTGGCGCTACAACCTGGCCGATGCGCTGCGCGATTGCGCGACGGTCTACAGGCGCATCATCAATGGAGAGCCGGTCAGCGATGATGAACACCTCAAACTCATGGGCCGCCTGAACAGCGTAATGGTGCAATTGCGCTCGCTGATGCCGTCGGTGTCCAAGGAAGTGAAAATCTCCATGACCGAACTGGATGCCATTCAGCGCAACTTGCGCATGTGCGTCAGCACCCTGGAAATCCTCGGTAACACCCGCCCGGACACCAGCGACCCGCATGGCATGGCGCAGCTGCAATCAGCGATGACCGCGGAACATCGGCAAATCCGCATGCAACTGAGAGGGATGGCGCGGGCCTTGAAAACCGGTGCGTCGCAACGGCTGAGCCGACCCGTCGACCTGACGGCGGTATCAAGCCTGGAAGCGCCGGTCTACAGCCCGCTGGACGGCTATCGGTTATTGACCCACCAGTTCGCCGCCAACATCAGCGAAATGCGCCAGCGACTGGCCAAGACCGCGCCACGCTGGAACATCTGACGCTTACTGCGCCGCCAACTTTCGCGACTTGAAGCCCCAGCCCTGCTGCATACCCGCGGCAGCCAGCAGAATCGCCGCCACGCCGAGCCATTGCAGCGGTTCCAGG